>JACDEP010000030.1:0-4046 GCA_013816325.1 Methylotenera sp. | reverse complement strand
CGTAACAGCCAGTTCGGTAAATCAGGCTTGGAAGCTCCGCTCATGCTGATGCCGGCTACAAACACTTCACCGCTCGTTGTTCGACGAATCGTCAATTCAGGATTGCGGATGATAATGGTACTGAGTTTTGGCTCTAGCAAGGGGATGCTTAGCCAGGATAATGTGGCCTCGCTATTTTTTAGCTGTAAGGCCGCACGGTTTTGAGCATCATAAATGTCGATGTTAGAAACGGAAAAATGCGGGTTCAGGCCTTGCCAATCTGCTGTGATATTGCCTATGACCACTTTCTGGTTGCTTGCTTTAGTGGCGTAAGCGGCGATTTTATCTTTGTAATCATTGATATGCGGCATCACAATGAATTGTATTGCAAGCGAAGCGATGATTAAGACGACTGCGCAGATACCCATTACCCAAAGTAAAACGCGATATAGCCGTAACAAAGATTTTTTTACCATTAGTATTAGATTCAGTAGTTTGTTAAAGATAGCGGCATCTTTAAAATAAAGCTTGAAAAGCGATTGGTTCATTTTACTGCAATATTGCTTATCGCAAAGATTCTATCAAATATAGGGCAAGTAAATATATGTAAAAGCTAAAATGGATAGCTAAATTTAAGTTTCATCCGCTAATCATTTAGAATAGCGTTTTTGGCGTATGAAGCATGTTCTTCCGACTTTCTTCTGGTACTTAATCTCTGGTATTCAATTGATTCAATTTAAACAACTTACACTTACGCGCGGCCTAAAGATACTTATACAAGCCGCTTCCTTGCAATTGCATCCTGGCCATAAAGTTGGCCTCACGGGTGCCAATGGTGCTGGTAAATCATCGCTTTTTGCCTTGTTGAGGGGTGAGATGCATGTCGAGTCCGGTGACTTGGAAATTCCTTCTGGCTGGGTGATTGCCCACGTAGCGCAGGAGACTCCCGCATTGGCCATGCCGGCTATAGAATTTGTGCTAGATGGCGATAACGAACTGCGTGAAATCGAAACGGCGCTTGCCAAGGCAGAAGCTAATCATCAAGGCGAGTTGATTGCTGAGCTGCATCATCGCTTGGCAGATATCGATGGTTACTCGGCCCGCGCCAGGGCTGCCGAACTACTGAACGGCTTGGGTTTTAGCCAGGCAGGATTACAACAAGCAGTTTCAACCTTTTCGGGTGGCTGGCGTGTACGTTTAAATCTGGCTCGCGCCTTGATGTGCCGTTCCGATCTGCTATTGCTGGATGAGCCAACCAACCATCTAGACTTGGATGCGGTCATCTGGTTGGAAAGCTGGCTACAGAGCTACCGCGGGACATTGCTGCTGATTTCGCATGACCGGGATTTTCTGGACGCCATCGTCAATCATATCGCGCATATCGAACAACAGACGCTAACTTTATACCGCGGCGGCTACTCGGATTTTGAACGCCAACGCGCTGAAAAATTAGCGTTGCAACAAGCCATGTTTGAAAAGCAGCAACGCAAAGTCTCGCACCTGCAAAGCTATATTGATCGCTTCCGCGTACAAGCTACTAAAGCACGCCAGGCGCAAAGCCGTATTAAGGCACTAGAGCGCATGGAGATGATTTCCGCAGCCCATGTAGATTCGCAATTCAATTTTGAATTTCGGTTACCTATCGCAGCGCCTGATCCATTATTGGTGCTGGATAATATGCAGGTCGGTTATAACAATGTGCCATTGATTAATAACGTAGTGCTGACGATACGTCCGGGCGAGCGGATAGGTTTACTGGGCAAAAACGGCGCAGGTAAAACCACGCTCATCAAACTTCTCGCCCGTGAGCTTGAACCCTTAAGTGGTAAGCGCGTAGAAGGTAAAGACCTGAACATTGGCTATTTCGCCCAGCACCAGCTTGAACACCTGCGCCCCGATGAATCGCCACTGCAACATATGATGAAGCTTGACCCCTTAACACGGGAACAGGAGCATCTTAACTATCTGGGCGGCTTTGATTTTAGGGGTGAAATGGCCAGATCACCTTGTGCTAATTTCTCTGGCGGCGAAAAATCACGGTTAGCGTTAGCGTTATTGATTTGGACGCGGCCCAACCTGTTATTGCTCGACGAGCCGACCAACCATCTGGACTTGGAAATGCGCCATGCATTGACGCTTGCGCTACAAGACTATGAGGGCGGTGTGGTACTGGTATCGCATGACCGGGCATTGTTGCGTGCCACTTGTGATCAGTTTGTATTAGTTGCAGATGGCAAGGCTGAACAATTCGACGGTGACCTTGAAGATTACAGCGCATGGCTAAACGAGCAGCGAATTAAGGAAAACCAGAGGGGAAAACAGCAAGCCCAAACAGTAGAGTCAAACAAGTTAAGCAAAAATGACCGAGTGCAGAATAAAGCTGAGCGACAGGCGCGTATCGTTGCGAGAAGGCCGTTAATCAAAGAGCTTGAACAGCTTGAGCTAAATATCGCAAAATGGCAGGGTGAAAAGAAAACTTGTGACGAGCGTCTGAATGATCATCAGCTTTACACAGCAGCGGACAAAACAGACCTGCAAAATTTACTTAAAAAGCAGGCAGAATTAAATACCCAGATTGAGCTTAGCGAAGAGCGATGGTTGGAACTACATGAGCAGTTAGAGGCGTTACCGGAAGTATAGTCATCAATTTGTGAAATTAAATAAATGGGAAAATAATGGGTAAACCAGGATGGAAGCCTTTAGCGATGACGTGATCGCGATCATTATCACCATTATGGTACTGGAGTTAAAAGTACCACATGGTGCCGATTTCACTGCCATAAAACCATTGTTTCCTGTGCTTTTAAGTTACATGCTGAGCTTTATCTATGTAGGTATTTACTGGAACAACCATCATCACATGGTGCATACCGTGAAAGCAGTTACAGCGGGTATGCTGTGGGCGAATTTACATTTACTATTCTGGTTGTCATTGTTACCATTCGTGACTGGTTGGATGGGCGAAAACCATTTTGCGGGATTGCCTATTGCTTTATATGGCGTAATGCTGTTGATGGCTGCATTGGCTTATCAAGTACTGCAAAGAAGCATCATTGTAAGTCAAGGCAGCAATTCAGTCCTGTCGCAAGCCGTAGGACGCGACATTAAAGGCAAATTATCGCTATTCGTTTACCTGGCGGCTATTATCACCGCTAATTTTTGCCCATGGCTTGCTGCGACTTTGTATGCCTTAGTTGCCCTGATGTGGCTGGTGCCGGATAAACGCATTGAGGCCGTGCTGAGTTAAAAGCTGCTGAATTAGTAGCTTCATAATCAAGATTAAAAAATTAAAGTAAGTAAGGAAAATGTAGTGGAAATTCAATATTCAAAACGTATCAAACTCATGCATGCCTTATGTTTGGCAGATGCCTCGAATGGGTCAGTTCAGCCTAACCTTGCTTTGGACCAATATGATGCACTAGCCGCGGCGGATTACCTGAGTTGCTATGTCACATTCAAGGCCATTCAGGCGGCCGAGCGTTCGCCACTAGCCGAACGCAGTGAAAACTTTGATATGTTAAGCGTCTACCAAGCATATGCATTATTGGCCTATGCTTTCCTGACGATGCCTTTAGCGCAGGAAGATATACAACCTCAGTTACCGGCGGCGCAGGTAACCATTGCCAAGACCTTGTTTGCGGGTTTGCCAGATGCAGAATTGATCGAGATCATTGAAGCCGGCTTTAATAAATTTCAATTGATTGGTGATGCAGAGGCCGAGCATTGGGCGGAATTCAGGGAAAATCTGGACAAGCTCACGGTAGCGTTTGTCATCGCCGGTACCGATGACGAAAGCCCGCATGATAAAGAAGAAGTACTACCTCTCTTTGGTCAATTACTAAGTCAATTATGCGAAGCTTTTGAAAATGTATAAACATTAGGTATCAATATATAAAAGGCCTGCCAATTCCGGCAGGCTTTTTTTTTGCAAATACTGATTACATCACTCCTGGTGAATCATTCATGTTGATGTGACCTGAAAGCTGTAGGCTGATGACCATCTTGCTCATGACGGGACCCATGTCTTTCCCATTTGAATTCACGTGCTTTGGCGCGTTGTTCTGGGG
>JACDEP010000029.1 GCA_013816325.1 Methylotenera sp. | reverse complement strand
CCGACGAGGTGACGGATAAAATGGCAACAGCCAGATGGTATTAACGCCAAGCTCAACAATGTAATCGAGCTTTTCAATCAAGCCCTGGAAGTCACCGATACCGTCGTTATTGGCATCAAAGAATGACTTTACATGTACTTGGTAAATTACTGCGTCTTTGTACCATAATGGATCAGCCGTAAATGGCAAGGTTTTAGGCTTGCCATTCCTGCTTTTCCGTTGCCGGCTGTCTGCGGTTCCCATGGTCATACGGTCACCGGTGTAACTTTCCAGATAACAAACAAATAGTGCTGCGGGTCCAGCCTTGCCCGTTGCCATTTACCGTACCAATTAAAATGGGCATCACTCACCAGATCATGCACTTGCACTTCGACATGATCATCGAGGCCCAGCATATATAAAGGAATTTCTAACGAAGTTTCCTGTGCGTATTGCGGCTCTAAATTCACAGCAACCAGTATCAGTGAATCAATGGGCTGGCCTGGTAAAGGTTTCCCTGACTTCGAGTAAAACAGCACATTGTTATTATCTGCAAAATGGAAAGTCAACCCAAGATGCGTTTGCAAAGATGGCTGCTCCTTACGAATACGATTCAAAATACTTATTTCATTGATGATATTGTCTGGACTGCTCCAATCCCATGCACGTATCTCATATTTTTCAGAGTTAATGAACTCTTCTTTATCAGGGATAGCTGCGGATTCACAAATTTCGAAGCCGCTGGAAACACCCCATAGTCCGGACATTGTGGCTGCAACGACGGCCCGGACGATAAAGCCCTCCCTACCCTTGGTTTGCAGGTAAAAAGGATTGATATCGGGAGTATTGACGAAGAAATGGGGGCGGAAAAATTGTGTGGCGTCGCCTGTGAGTAAGTGCGTGAGATATTCGGTAATCTCTTGTTTATTATTACGCCAGGTGAAGTAGGTATAAGACTGTGTAAATCCGACCTTTGCTAGACGGTACATCATTTTAGGTGTAGTAAATGCTTCCGATAAAAAGATGGTGTCGGAAAACTGTTCTTGCACGTCATTAATTAACCACTCCCAGAATGGCAGTGGCTTGGTATGTGGGTTATCCACCCTAAATACACGCACCCCTTCACTTGCCCATAACAAAACAATATCTCGCAAAGCTATCCATAATTCAGGCGTGGCTTTTGGAGCGTAAAAATTAACCCCTACAATATCCTGGTATTTCTTTGGGGGATTCTCTGAGTATTTAACTGTGCCATCAGGCCGCCAGTTGAACCATTCTGGATGATCTCTTAGCCAGGGATGATCAGGAGCGCACTGGATGGCAAAGTCCAAAGCGATTTCCAACCCAAGTACTTGTGCTTCATCGCGCATGCGTCGGAAATCATCCCAAGTACCTAATTCTGGATGTATAGCATCATGTCCACCTTCGTCGGAACCAATGGCATAAGGGCTGCCAGGGTCTGTTGGTTCCGCAGTCAGTGAATTGTTCTTACCTTTACGATTGTTTTTACCTATCGGGTGTATTGGTGGGAAATATATGGTGTCAAAGCCCATGGCACTGATGGCTGGGAGTCTTTTAATAACATCTTCAAATGTCCCATGTCGGTTAGGATCGCCACTCTGTGAACGTGGAAACATCTCATACCAGCTTGAGAACTCGGCTGCGCGCCGTTCAACACGTAAAGGAAATATCTGGCTACGCGTTAAAAATTCTCTTGTGCTACTCACTTCCATGAGGGCTGCCGTAAAATCAGCGAGCAACACAATCAAGCTAGCACGCTGTTGGTCAGAATACGGATTTAATTGTTTGAGTAAAGTCTCGGCGGGTTTAACTTCGTCCGGGGTCAAGTAACAGGTGGAGGTCTTGATTTTGAATAAGACTTTCGCTAACTTTTGCAAATTAGCAAGATTGCTGACATGGGAATTTTCAGCTTCTTTGCGCTCAAATTCGATATCTAAACGCTTGACCTTTTTTAACTCGCTCACGGTTTCTTTGATTAAGAGGAATCCCTCCTCGATCTCAACATCAACGTTAATGCCAACGTCTATTTTTTTTATTAAATGATTCTTATAAGTACCAAAGCGGTCATACCAACTTTCAATTACAAACTCATACAAACCTATTTCCTGCAAAGGGCGGCGGCCTACCCACCTGTCATTGCCAACAGCAATCATATGAGAGGCTTCCCATTGATCACTATCATTCGTACGCCACAAGTGGTTGACGGCTAGCTGATCATGGGTATCCATAAATACGTCGGCGCTTACTTCGATGATGTCGCCAATGATATGTTTCGCTGCAAATCTACCATCATCTACAGCGGGGTTTACATCCTCAATAACAATTCTTTTTGCATCATTTATGAGTTCGCGGACAGCTTTTCTGGCGCTATTTTTCATTAAATATATTCCTGGATTCCACTCTATTTTTGTCCCATGCAGCATTACATTGACGTCTCAAACACCTGTTTTAGTTAAATAAATGCTAGATTAATAGTATAAAAACGCTAGCTTTGCAGATGTAATGGTGAGTCTTAATTTTTGTTCGGAAATACGGCATGCTTGAGTCGGAAATGTCTTACAAGCCAGCTAATAGCACTTTTCTTTTTGTTTCACCGGCTTGTTTTCTTTGTTTATTAATAACTCTGGCCGCCACTTCGTCTTCACGACTACGGTAACGATGGTCTTTTTTTAACTCTTTTTTGACGTTTTCATACTCAGGTTCACGTTGTGGGTTGGATCCGAGAGCCATTTGAATTACTCCTTTTGAAAATAAGCGGGTGTACATGCAAACGGCAGCCTTTAAGGCTGCCGTGTTTGTCTTGTTATGGAATAAATTTGAAATTCACTCAAACGCGACATTTGAAGATTACCCGCTTAAAAATTATTTCTTTATAGGAATATGGCTTATTTGCTTGTAGGATTTTTTTTACTAGTACTTCGCGAATTTTCAAGATTTTGCCATGAATGAAGACAATAACTTCGGTACATTCAATGGTTTATTTCATCGGTAAAGGCAAAAGAAATCATCTAAACCAATCAATGCATTCCTACACATGTTTAGGAGAACATCCTATAAAGCTAATGAAATCAGACTTATAGAATGTATTCACGGTGCACTAAATCATAAATGCATCATGTTTAATTATCTAGGAGATTTAAATGAGTTCTGATTCACAAAAATCTAAGCAAGGTAGTTCAAGTCCTCAACAAAACCAATCTGGCAGTGGCTCAAAAAGTCAGCAAGGTTCAGGGGGTAAAGCTGGTAGCGAAAGCCATAAAGGCTCAAGTTCTGGTTCAGGCACTCGTGGCGGTTCTAGCGAGCAGCATGCAAAAGCTGGCAGCCAAAGCCATAAAAACCGCTAATTAAATTAGCAGTTTTTATAAAATCAAGGGAGCGTTAAACCTCCCTTTTTTGCTTGTCGTTTTTTTGCATTGAAGGAGAACAACGATGGAAACGACCGAAAAAGCAGTCAATCCGCCCCAACACCAAGAGGTTCAGCCAGGGTTAGAAAGCAAGATGCATCCACAGCCGATTTTTATAAACCAAAACTATGTTGGATCAAATAAGTTAGAAGGGAAAGTTGCAATTATCACAGGTGGAGACAGCGGTATTGGTCGCGCTGTTGCAGTACATTATGCTGTTGAAGGCGCTGATGTAGTGATTGCTTATTTGAACGAACATCAAGATGCTGAAGAAACTAAGGATTTGGTAGAGGCAGCAGGACACAAATGCTTGCTTGTTGCAGGAGATATCAGCAATGAAATTTTATGCCAGCAACTTGTGGAGAAGACAATCAGTGAATTTTCTAAGCTAGATATTGTAGTCAATAATGCTGCCGTTCAATATCCTCAAGACAGTATTACTGAAATTACGCAAGAACAGCTTGAGGAAACCTTTAGGGTTAACATTTTTGCCATGTTTTATCTGGTAAAAGCCGCCCTTCCTCATCTTAAAGAAGACAGCCATATTATTAATACAACTTCTGTCACTGCGTATCGCGGTAGCGCAGGACTGCTTGATTACTCTGCAACCAAAGGTGCTATCGTGAGCTTCACCCGCTCGCTTTCCCAGCAATTAGCTGATAAAAAAATCTATGTGAATGCCGTTGCTCCTGGTCCAATCTGGACCCCATTGATACCTGCTAGCTTTGGCGATAAAAGAGTGAGTGAGCATGGCAGCGATGTGCCTTTGAAGCGCGTTGGGCAGCCGGGTGAAATGGGCCCTGCTTATGTTTATCTCGCATGTAAAGACTCCTCTTACATGACTGGGCAGATTCTTCATTTAAATGGAGGCGAAGTAGTGAATGGATAATAGGATATGGCATTGATGGCTATGAAGGAAATTTCCTACAAAGTAATCAGCTAAATCCTCTACTACTTAAAAATCATTAGTTTCACTATAAGCAACTGGTAAATTAGGAATTTAATTAAAATTTAAAGGATATCGTAATGCAAACTACTAAAGCTACCCTAACCAAATCTATCGCCTCACGCAAATCTGCTGGGGTATCTGCTAATAAAGATGCTATTTCTCTTCTAAAAGAAGATCACGCAAAAGTTAAAAAATTATTTAAAGAATTTGAGAAGCTTTCCGAAAAAGATGATGACAGTAAAGTCGAAATTGCCAATCAAATCTGTATGGAATTAATTGTGCATGCGATGGTTGAAGAAGAAATCTTCTATCCAGCTGCACGCATGGCTATTGATGATGATGACTTATTAAATGAAGCTGAGGTTGAGCACGACACCGCTAAAGACCTCATTGCCCAAATTCAGACCATGAGTCCTGATGATGAAATGTATGATGCCAAAGTGACCGTACTAGGCGAATACATAGACCATCATGTGGAAGAAGAAGAAAAGGAAATGTTTCCTAAAGTACGTAAGGCAAAGGTTGATTTGAATGAACTTGGGCTTCAGTTAAAAATGAAAAAAGAAGAGCTCATGACAAAACTGGAAGGAACTACCGGAGTTAACCTCGAATCATTGAAGGAAACTGCTGTTGAAGCCGCTAGCAAAAAACATTAATTATTAGTCTTAAATAAGGTAACCTTGCCAAGCATATTGCTTGCGTACCTCAAATCAGCTCACGGCTTTGCCGTGGGCTATTTGTCTTTTTGATCCAATCAAATGAATGAGATGACATCTTCAATGCTGATATCCAATAAAATTAAAACGAATAAATTACTGTTTTACACAGGTGTATTTTTTTTATTATTGATATTGATGATTGCCATTTGTGAAGCTCTCGGTTGGCCATTCTTAAAAAAACCTTTACATGATTTTATGGAAAAGAGGATGGAACGCACCGTCAGGATCGATGGTCCGTTCAAGTTACGTCTAATAGGCGGTATTCACCTTGAAGCTGGTGGGTTATGGATATCGGCCCCGCAAGGTTTTACCGAGCCTAACCTTGTAGATGCTCATGACATAGAACTTCGGCTGCGCTACAGTGATTTATGGAATATTAAGCCTGGCGATTCTTATGTCATCAAATCCATCAAGGCTAATAAGGTTGAGGCACATCTAACGCGCCAGAAAGACGGTAAATCCACTTGGCAATTCAAAAAAGACCCTAACGACCCCATCCGGCCCTTCCCTATTATTCAAGCTTTAGCCATTAAAGAAGGCCAGGCCTATGTGAAGGATAGCTTGACTACTGCCGATGTGCTTATCGAATTCACTACTGATGAAGGACAAAAGAATGCACATCCTATTTCTAAAGTAAAAATACATGGCGATTTTCGCGATCGTAAATTAAAGAGCGAACTTATGACGAATGGATTTTTGCCTATTGCCAGTCAGGATAAAAACTCCTCTCCCATTTCGTCCAAAGGTTGGCTGCAATATGGCAAGATGTATATGACCTTTAATGGTTCGGTATTTAATCTTTTCGGTGAACAGAACATCAAAGGCCAGTTAATCATCCATGGCCCGTCTTTAGGGGACTTAGGCGATCTTTTAAGCATTACGTTGCCTAATACGACAGATTTTAAAATCGTTGCTGGAGTGGCTAAGAATCCGGATGGGTGGCAAATAGCAGTTAACTCCGCCCATGTAGGACGTAGCGATTTATACGGGCACTTTAGGTATGACACTCAGCCGGAAAAATCCATGCTAACCGGCGAACTCAAAGGAAAACGGTTTTTCTTGGCTGATTTAGCCCCGGCTTTCGGGAATGAAACCATCGACGGCAAGGTTCGCCAACGTATTTTTCCTGATAAGCCTTTAGATTTCGCTACTTATAATCGAATGAATGCAAAAATTAGTGTTGATATTGATTATGTGGATTTAGGTAACGCCTTTAAAGAACCGCTCACCCCTCTAAAAGCAAGTTTAGCACTTAATAAAAATAAGCTATCTTTAGCTAAGCTTTATGCAAAAACGGCTGATGGCAGTATTGCCGGTGATATCTTCATTGATGCGCATGATCAAAAACAAAATATTAAAAACCCTCAAGAGCTAAAGGATCCTAATAAACCTAAACCCGATTGGGGTATAAATTTAGTCGTTAAAGATATTGATTTGAAAAAATGGCTCACCATTTCAGATGCCAGAAAAGAAAAAGCTAAAAAAGAACACAAAAATGAAACGGCAGAAGCCTATGTGACTGGCTCAATTAATGGTAAAGCAAACCTTAAGGGTAAAGGAATCTCTACTGCCGAACTGTTGCGTACGCTCAATGGTGACCTTTCAATATTTGTTAAAAATGGTGAGATATCACATCTGATTGTTGAAGCGGTAGGCTTAGATATTGCACAGGCCGTGGGTTTACTAGTTAAGGGGGATAATAATCTTAAAATGCAATGTGCCGTATTGGATTTCAAAGCTAGTCAAGGTATCTTCAAACCGAATGTTGCATTGATTGATACGTCTGTAACTACTGTAGTGGTTGATGGCAAAGTTAATATGGGTGAAGAAAGCCTAGATTTAAAAGTTGCCGCTGAGCCTAAAAACTTTTCACCATTTACTGTACGTTCACCGCTTAAAGTAACCGGTACTTTTCTTAATCCTAAGGTGTCGGCGGAACCAGCCCCTATTGCTGCAAGAGTAGCTGGTGGGCTATTGCTGGCCTTTGTTAACCCACTCGCCGCTATCATTCCGTTCCTTGACCCCGGATCTGCCACGGATAAAGAAAAACGTGCAGATTGTGCACAAACTTTAGGGGAATTACAGCAATCACTGAAAAAAAATAATGCACTCAAGAAAGACATGACTGCTACTTCCAACACTAAAAATAGCAAAAAATCGAGCGACAGAGATGGGAGCAAAACTAGCAATGAGGTCAGCAATCAAAAGCCAACTAATGTAAATGATAGTACGAAAAAAATTACCGAGACGATACAGCCTAAATAAAATTAAAGGAGCCTAAGCTCCTTTAATTATTGATGACCTAGTTGCCTATACTTGTCACAATTTCATCGTCATCGTCATCGTCATCTTCATCCTCGTCATCACCATCTTCAGCGACAACTTCATCAGTCTCCGGGTAAGTAGGATTGTCGCCTGTATTGGAATCATCGTCAGGAAACTTGGTTTTGGGTTGATTTATCGTACTTTCAGTCTGTTCATAGTCGTCATCTTCCTCATCTGTACCATTGATAAATTCATCTAGCTCCTCACCTTTAGCCGGGCTATGTTTTTGGTATGGATTTATCAGCGCAGACGGAATTGCCGGGTTGATTATGGTAGGAATAATTTGAGGTGTAATAGCGTGCATGGGAGTCTCCTAAGTTAAGGAATCGTGGTTTTGCTGAGGTCACGATCAATGCTGAATTTTAGGAGTTGCGAAGTAACTTAAATATCACAATTTGGCTGATTAACTTGTAGGAAAATGTTGAATTACAACCATGGTTATATTCTAGAGGTTATAAAATCATTCTTAATATGCATGCTAATGCATATTCCGGTTAGAGGCACTCATGTCAATATAAACCACCCAAAGATTCCAGCTCAAAATCGTCACTCTTAACTACACAAAGCTGCCATTTTAAATTTATTAACTGGAATGCTCGAGTGAGAGAAAGTCCCCAAAACGAACATTATTACGGTTTACAGATACTACGTTCTTTGATGTTTCCTGCGTCCAATAAATCCCAATACGCCCAACCCTGCCATCATCATGGCATAAGTTTCATTTTCTGGAACGGGTGAAACTGGATCATTAATATCCACCAATGCAGGCCCAACGATATGACCAATTTCTATATATCCGGTTGGTATTATTCGATGGTTGTTATACAACCCATAATTATTCTCACGCGAAGTAGTAACGCTTCTTTCTGTCGTGAAAGAAAATGTTTGGATGTCATCGTAGACAACATCCCCGGGGTTTTTCCACCATGACCAAAAGGAACCTGCGATATTTTCTTCGCTACCAAATGGGCCATTTCCAACGCTTCCTACGGAGAGTACAAACATCCAACCCAATGGCTCGGTGTGTGAAACAGGGAAAGGAGTATCGAAATTAAAGCCAATATTTTGCCAAATGTCGATATTAGCAATATTACCTTCAAATTCCGATGTATCTAATGTGTATGTATAAGTAAATAAGTCAGTAGTGCCGTCAAAGCTAACGCTCCCTGCCAGCATGGGTGTGGCACGCACCTGGCTAGCAGCTAATATGAGGAAAAGAAAACCGAGATTGATTAAACGTTTCATAGCAGCTCCTTCATAAGTGAGTGTAGTTTGAAGTTAACTTTATTTGAAGCTAACTTTGTTTAAACTTACGTCTAGCCAAAATTCCCAGCATGCCTAGACCGGCCAGGAACATCACCGATTCTGAAGGCTCCGGAACAGGTGAGATATGCGATAGTTGCCATTGTCCTGCACCTCCTGCGGCATAAATATGCTGAACGTGATCACCAACCTTTGATGACAGGCCAAACTGTGTCAACTCTTCGTCTGCATAAAAGCCAATCATGTCTTTGTCTTGCCTATCAGGGCTTCTGAAATAAGTTTCGGTGTAGTTAAGATACCAGCTAGTAGGTAAACCATCCGCGCCTAAATCGCGAATGAGTAAGTCGGATGCCACAAAAGTATCGCCGTAAGTACCATCATACTTGGCGCGATAGTTGAAACCCTCTAAAGTGAAGTCATAAGTAGCATTCGCCAAAGGTTCAGTCATATAAGTGGTAAGTGGGATGTCGCTCGTGATGACGATCTTCAGAAAGCTGTCTGTAGAAATGTTATAGATGTGGCCTCTGATAAAGTCATTTTCGACGTGTTGAAATGGCTCACTGGTATAGGTGTATTGATACGCGGAAAATGCGTAGTGCGGGAGACTCGTTGTTAAGAATGCAAATACAATCGCGCAAAGTGATTTGAATTTCATTTTTCGTCTCCGTATGTCACCTAAGAATACTGCCGAAAAACTGCACAATCTATAGTCCGTTTAGACTAACAGGCTTGGCTGGCTAGGCTAAGTCAACATCGAAGTCCGTATATGGGCTCCCTCACAATTACAAACATCACGTTCTCTGGCTACTTGCTTGGTTGCTCACCCGTATTGGTCTCTGATAACTGTATCTCTTTCAGAGATGCTTGACCCTGATCGGCTATTTGCGCGTTGGTGACTCACATATTTCAACAATAAATTAATCTGATTTGCATTAGGTAGTAGGTGTTGCATCAGTGACACTACCATCCTCGAATGATGTCATTGTTTTCCAGGTCTTCAATAAATTAATGTTGCATTAAAATGCACCTTTAATATAATCTTATTATGCAACTTACCCAATTCTCTGACATCGGCTTACGGCTTTTAATGTATCTAGCTAAACAAAACCGAACGGCTCCCGCTATAACTATGGCCGAAGTAGCAAAACAGTTTGATTTCCCACGTAATCATTTGGCTAAAGTATCTGTTAAGTTAATCCAGCATGGGTTTGTAAGTAGCGTTCGAGGCAGGAGCGGCGGTTTAAGCTTATCTAAACTACCGAGTTTGATATTAATAGGTGATGTGGTGCGCATACTGGAAGGCAGAAATAGCGTTATTGACTGTGACAAATTGGAATGTAAATTGAAAAATACATGTGAATTAAAATCTGTACTGAATAAAGCTTACCAAGCTTTCTTTAATGTTTTAAATGAAAATACTTTAGAAGATGTGATTCAAGGCAGTGCCGGTAAAGCTCTTTCAGACATGCATAATGGTTTTTTACCTATTTATTTGCAGACAGCGGTAGTTTAATCATCAAAAGGGTCAATCGAATGGCTCTTTATTTTTAACTTAAAAGTGGTATTTAAAATACTTATTATGGAGATTTAAATGTTATCAGAAGCATCTCGTCCTTATATCACCGCCAGCGTACCAGTTCTTCGTGAACATGGATTAGCAATCACTACAGCTTTTTATCGAAATATGTTTATTGAGTTTCCGGAATTTAAGAATCTATTTAACATGGGAAATCAAGCGCAAGGTTTACAACAACAATCATTAGCGTCAGCAGTTTTTGCGTATGCCGCTAATATTGATAATACTGAGGTATTAGCGCCAGTAATCAGTAGGATTGTTCATAAACACGTATCGTTAGGTATTGTTGCAGAACACTACCCAATCGTTGGTCGCCATTTATTAGGGGCAATTAAAGAAATTCTCGGTGATGCGGCAACTGAGCCATTAATAGATGCTTGGGCAGAAGCATACGGGTTATTAGCTGATGCGCTTATTGCAACAGAAAAAGCGCTCTATAATCAAGCAGAACTAGTACCTGGCAGTTTAACGAAATTTAAGGTTGTCAATATTAAACAAGAGAGTGAATTGGTAAAATCTTTCGAGTTGCTTCCACTTAATGGGGAAATGTTACCTACGTTTAAGCCTGGGCAATATATCAGTGTAGCTGTTGATTTTGACGATGGATCTCGTCAATTTAGGCAATATAGTCTGTCTGACTCACCATCTAAGTCATATTATAGAATTTCTGTGAAGCGTGAACCGGCAGGTGTTATTACTCCAAAAGGACAAGTTTCAAACTGGCTTCATCAAAATATTCTAGTAGGTGATACCTTGCAAGCAAGCCATCCATTCGGAGACTTTAATCCTGAGGTTGAGCCAGATGAAACTATTTTGATGGTATCAGGCGGAATTGGAATAACACCTATGATTGCTACATTAAATCATTTAGCCGAAACCAATCCAGAGCAGAATGTAATTTTTCTACATGCAGCTAATTGTAAAAGTCAGCACTCTCATGTGCAAGATATCGAACAGGCATTAACAGTAATGCCGAATTTAACTGTTACTACATTTTACAAAGACATTTTGGTCGAAGATACAAATCATGGCGCCGTTCATCAAGGTGAGCTACAAATCAAAAACCTTAAATTATTAGACGTAACAAAAACTAAAGCATTCATATGCGGACCAGATGTTTTTATGAAAAAGGTTTGGGTGGATCTGTTAGATATTGGAATTACAGAACGGAATTTATATAGAGAAGTTTTTGGGCCCGACTTGCTAGGTAACTTAACCAAATAGTCATTAACATGAATAGTCGTTTGATGGACTAGCTAAATTAGTATCAAATGAAATTAACTTTTACCAGGCTGAAGTTTGATTAAATCTCATTTAGGCCTTAAAAAAGTAAAGGTTTAGTTATGCTACTTACAACAACGCCGTAATGAATGGTAGAGGTGAAGCTCTTGCTATTGGTAAAGTATGAATCACGATTATGCTAATAATAGCTTTGTTACACAGCATAGAAAATTAAGACTAAGCTGTAGAGTCCTATTAGCTCAATTGCAAATGAGCTAGTTGATTCTAGTTACCATTTTTGGCAGTTATGTTTGCAAATTCACAGTACGTAATTTTTATTAAAGGAATTGTTATGGCACTTCATCATGCACTCTCGGGCGAATTGATTGATATTCGTCCTTTTAGAAATAATCTCCAGCACGAAGGTAATAAGACGCTGTACAAATCAGAACATTTAGAAGTGTTTCGTATGGTTTTAACCGCAGGGAAAGAGTTTCCTCCTCACAAAGTTGCTGGTGAAATCACCGTTCAATGCATTGAAGGTAGCATTGAATTTACGATTAACGGAGTGAGCGAAGTGATGTATGAGGGTAACCTAAAATGCTTAGCAGGCGGTGAGATGCATGCGTTAAAAGCAGTTGAGGATAGCTCAGTGCTCGTCACTATTTTGTTACATGGCGCATAGCGAATTTCTCGTTTAAGAAGTCAATTTGACGACATCATGAATTTTACCTGAAAGAAAAATATGAGCCTAGCTGCGCAACCTATCACTCAAGATGATGGTCCGTTATCACCTTGGTGGATACGATCCATCATCATTGTAATGATCCTCGGTTTTTCAGGGCTGATCATGGTAACCACGTTGTCATATCGCAATGCACCGCCTATTCCGAAAGTGGTGCTGGATGACCATGGCAAGACACTATTTTCTGCTGAGGATGTCGGAAACGGTCAGTCTGTTTTTCTAAAATATGGATTAATGGCGAACGGCAGCATCTGGGGGCACGGCGCATACCTTGGCCCAGACTTTTCCGCTGCGGCCCTGCACCGCTTGGGCACTTTAACCGCAAATACACTCGCAGAGCAAAAATACCAGCAGTCGTTTGCAGATTTACCACCTTTACAGCAGGCAAGTATCAATGCTGAAACGGCAGTTACCTTAAAAACTAATCGCTATGACGCCATGACCAATAGCTTAAGTTTTACTTCAGCCCAGGCTGAATATTTCAAACAAGAGCAAGCCTATTGGCGAGATTACTTTCACAGCCCTTTACTAAATGGCGGGCTGAAGGGTGATATCATCACCAACCCAACTGAGCTTCATCAGTTCACCGCATTTGTTACATGGGCGGCTTGGGCCTCCGTGGCAAATCGTCCAAACCACACATATTCGTACACCAATAATTTCCCATATGATCCCAGCGTTGGTAATTCACCTACTTCAAGCGCATTACTATGGAGTGCATTGAGCTTGATTGTGCTATTGGCAGGCATTGCTAGTGTCCTTCTCGCATTTGGCAAGTTCGACTTTCTTGGTTGGTTCACGCGTGGACATCATGTTCATCCACATCTAATCCCAGGCCAATCAAGTGCCGGTCAAAACGCTCTTCTAAAATTTTTTGTGATTGTAGCGCTATTATTGCTGTCACAATCCTTAGTTGGAGGTGCTGTCGCTCACTATCGCGCAGACTCAGATAGCTTCTACGGTTTCGATTTGACGAACATTTTCCCCAGTAATCTAGTTCGCACATGGCATTTACAGATGGCAATCTTTTGGATTGCCACTGCCTATGTTGCAGCAGCACTATTTCTTGGGCGCTCGCTACGAAGCGATGAACCCCGTTGGCTTCCAGCGACAATTCACGTCTTGTTCATCGCTTTCGCGCTCGTCATTGTCGGCAGTTTGTTTGGGGAATGGCTTGGTATATCTCAATTACTAGGGAGCTGGTGGTTCTGGTTAGGTAATCAGGGCTGGGAATATCTGGAACTTGGTCGTTTCTGGCAATATCTATTGGTAGCAGGTCTTTTTGCTTGGTTTAGCCTACTATGGACGCTGGTTAGGCCGCGTGCCCTGACCGAACCAGCAGCAGCTCCCATCGTTAAAATGTTTCTAGTTGCAGCACTTGCCGTTCCAGTATTTTACATCCCAGCGCTATTCTTTGGTGCCAAAACCAACTACACCATAGTAGATACATGGCGTTTCTGGATTATCCATTTGTGGGTAGAAGGCTTCTTCGAATTCTTTGCAACCACAATTGTGGCGTTAACCTTCTATCAACTAGGATTGACGCGCCGCAACGTTGCGCTTCGCGTCATCTATCTTGATGCTATTCTGTACTTCCTTGGCGGACTGATGGGCACTGGTCATCATTGGTATTTCATCGGACAGACTAACGTCAATATGGCCTTATCGGCTTTGTTTTCCGTACTCGAAGTCGTGCCTCTAACCCTACTAACCCTCGATGCATGGGACTTTGTTAAAACCACGCGCGGCGATTGCGATGTATGTGGGAAAGCAATCGCGATTCCACACAAGTGGACTTTTTATTTTCTGATGTCGGTGGGGTTTTGGAATTTTCTTGGTGCTGGCATTTTTGGCTTCCTGATTAACCTCCCGATTGTCAGTTATTACGAAGTTGGCACCATACTCACACCAAATCACGCTCATGCTGCACTAATGGGCGTGTTTGGCATGCTGGCGATTGCTTTGATGGTATTTGTATTGCGTCAAACCAGCAATGACAGTAATTGGGTCGGTATAGAAAAGTATGTCAAAGTAGCGTTCTGGGGCACTAATGTCGGATTAATGCTAATGGTCTTGTTAAGCCTGTTTCCTGGTGGAGTTCTGCAAGTCTGGGACGTGCTAGAACATGGTTACTGGCACGCACGCAGCATTGAGTATATAAGCAGTGATCGTTCACGTATGATTGAATGGCTAAGAATGCCCGGGGATGTGATTTTCATCGTCTTCGGCGCTGCGCCTCTCGTAATTGCTTCGATCAAGGCCTATTTCAACATGCGTAAACAAACTTAAATGAACGCTAGTTTTTCACTGAAAAACCAAGTGGCGCGCAAACACTGAATCGAAAATTTGGCACGCTAATCGATAAAATAGTGGAGAGTTTTTCAACAGAATAGGCCCAACTGAATTCGATATTATTAATCAAATTCACTGACTGCATTCCGTATTTATGGATGGTGGTTTTGGAGTGGAATCATTGGCTGATTTCAACCGGAAATGGTGACTTTTTTGGAGTGAAATTCGCATGCTAAAGGGGTTACAGCTAATTATTGATCTAATAGCTACTATGTTTTATAGCTAACAAATATTACAGCTCTTACTTTTTACAGCTATTACTTTTGAGAGTCACCCAGATGGGTGGATTAACGTAAGTTTGAACTTGAGTATTAAAAAAGCACGAATCTAGGCTTTTTCAAGCCCATTAAAGTTCTTAACCTTCAATGTAAAAATATCTACACCTTCCAGGCCAGGAGAAGCACCCTTTCCAACAGGATGGATACCGCTCATAGGGCAAAAGTGATGCTTTATGGCATGCTTATTGAATGTATAGGTGCTCATGCTTGCTTCGGGTGTGAGCAATTTCATGTCTTGCTGGGATACAAACCACATCAAACTGCCCTTTCGTTGACATAGGGAACAATTGCAAGAGATGACTTCTGAAATTTCGCCTTCTACTTCAAAAACTCCCTGGCCGCAATGACCGCTTCCTTGATATTTAATTGACAACTCTCCATTTGGTTAATGAATTAACGAATACAGGGATGTTTTCTCGCTTTCATTTAAAGCAATAGCCTTGATTATTCGAAGGTTTTCAGCATCTCTTTGGTAATCACCTGTTGGGTGGTGAAGTAATTCTCCCATGGGTCTTTGGATAGATTCAATAAACGCTCATAGATATTAAGCATATTGAAGGTATCTGATTTCAAGTCAACATTCAGCTCATCCCAGCGCAGAGGTACAGAAATAGGTGCCCCAGGCCTGGCTCGTAATGAGTATGCAGCAATTGCCGTCGCTTCTTCACCATTACGCAGGTAATCGATAAATATCTTATTCTTCCGTTTTTCTTTGCTCATTACGGCAACGAAATGGGTGGGGATGGTTTCAGTGAGGTGCATGGCGATGCTCTTTGTAAACGCCTTGATTACAGGAAATTCGTGATCGGGTTTTATGGGAACGACAATGTGCAAACCTTTACCACCAGTGGTTTTCAGGAAACTTTCCAATCTCATATTTTCGAGCAAATACCGCACAAGGTTAGCCCCTTCAATCACCTTTTCCCATGGGACGGATGGGTCTGGATCAAGGTCGAAAATAAATCGGTCAGGGTTATGGATCACCTTGGTGGTAGAGCCCCAAGTATGAAGTTCGATCACACCCATTTGCACCAACTCTATAACCCCCGCTATATTATTGGCGATTAAATATTTGCCTTTGTCATTCGCATCTACATCGATCTTCTGTACATTTTTCAGCTTAAAGTCATCCAGGTGTTTTTGGAAAAAACATTCTTTTTCTGTCCCGTCCGGACAACGTAGTAAGGATAAAGGCCGCCCTTTCAGGTGCGGCATCAGCCATTTTTCGGCAGCTTCATAATATTCGGCCACATGAATTTTTGTAATATTTTCCGGGGTATAAATAATACGTTCAGGATGGCTGATAGTAATTCCGTGTACCACATTGATGGCGCTAGGTTTACTTATCCTTGGCTGGCGGGATTCTAAGTGTTTTGTAGGTGTGGGTTTAAGCGCTGGCGGGGGTTCTTTCATAGGATGCGGCTCCTCAGATTCTATAACTTTAATACTTGCGGGAATCTCGCGAACAATCTGCTCGGCCGGCTTATCGTTACGCATTTCGATAAAAGAAGCGTGGCGTAAAATGCCATCCGCAGTCCATTCAGCAAAATTTATTTCCGCCACTAATTTAGGTTCCAGCCAATGCACGCCGCGTGCTTCATAACCTTTTGGAGGCTTTTTAAATGCGGCAATATCTTGGGT
>JACDEP010000028.1 GCA_013816325.1 Methylotenera sp. | reverse complement strand
AACGCTGCGAATTTGGCCAAAGCAGGCCAAATTGTTGGCGTTCAGAACTTTGAGCAACTGGTTGAGCTAGGTAAAGATAAGAATCTGGATGCCAACGAACAGCATGTGGTCAATATCGTTGATTGGCTATTCAAATATGCCTTTGAGCAGCGTGCTAGTGACATTCATCTAGAACCGCGACGCAATATGGGTACTATGCGTTTCCGCATTGATGGTGTATTGCACCAGGTTTACCAATTACCGCCGAATATCATGAATGCCATCACTAGCCGTATCAAGCTACTCGGCCGTATGGATATGGTAGAAAAACGCCGCCCGCAAGATGGTCGTATCAAAACACTGACCACAGAGGGCGTAGAAATTGAGCTACGCTTATCGACCATGCCAACCGCTTTTGGCGAAAAACTGGTGATGCGGATTTTCGCGCCGGATGTGTCAGCAAAGGATTTTTTGGCATTGGGCTTCTCCAAAGAGCAAGCAAGTACTTGGGACGGCTGGACGAAAGCACCGAACGGTATTATTTTGGTCACCGGTCCCACCGGATCGGGAAAAACCACGACGCTTTATGCCACCTTGCGCTTACTAGCCACGCCAGAAGTCAATGTCTGTACAGTAGAAGAACCGATTGAGATGGTTGAGCCACTATTTAACCAGATGCAGGTGCAGACCAACATCGGCCTGAACTTCGCTGATGGCATACGTACCCTGATGCGGCAAGACCCGGACATCATCATGGTGGGTGAGATCCGTGACCTGGAAACTGCAGACATGGCCATCCAAGCGGCGCTGACCGGCCATTTGGTATTATCCACATTACATACTAACGACTCACCGGCAGCCGTAACGCGGTTACTGGACTTAGGCGTACCCTCATATCTTATCCATTCAACAGTGTTAGGGATCATGGCGCAGCGCCTAGTGCGTACATTGTGTTCAAGCTGCAAGGCGCCTGAACCAATGGAACAAGAAAAATGGGAAGCATTGGTTGGCGATTTCAAGATTCCAAAACCAGCGCATATCTACAAACCGGTTGGATGTCTCGAGTGCCGTAATACAGGTTTTAGAGGGCGTAGCGGTATTTATGAAATGCTGACCATATCACCTGCGTTAAGGAAACTCATCACGTCTGAAACTGATTTAGCTCAGCTCACTAAGCTCGCTTACCAAGAAGGCATGCAGCCCCTGATCATTAACGGCGCAGAAAAAGTTGCGGCGGGGTTGACGACTATCGAAGAGTTATTAAAAGTTGCGCCGCCTTTAGAAATTGAGTGATTTAAGCTTCCAAGTATTTTGGAAATTAAAGATTTCGTCTTAAGATTCGGTTATTTTTTCAAGGTTTTTTTGTTTCTGTAAATAATTTTGTCAAAATACTTTGTCATCAAACTTTCATCCTTGACCAAATACCCTCAAACCGTTATCGTATAGGGTTGCTATATAATACTAAAAAACATTAAGTTAGCACTCAAATAGTACGCAAACCAACAATTTAAACTAGCCATATTAAAGAAAGCTTGTTGCTTGATACAACTTTGTACCAAGAACAAGAAGCATGGAAAAAAGCATGGAACAAGGTCCAAAACTCAACGGCGCGGAAATTTTAATCCGCTGTTTGCATGAGGAAAAAGTTAAATTCGTATTTGGCTACCCTGGTGGCGCAGTGCTGAATATTTACGACGCTATCTTTAAGCAAGATAAGTTTAAACACGTTTTGGTGCGACACGAACAAGCTGCTGTTCATGCGGCAGATGCTTTTTCGCGCTCAACCGGTGAAGTAGGTGTGGCTTTAGTAACGTCCGGCCCTGGAGCAACCAATGCAGTTACCGGCATTGCTACGGCTTACATGGACTCAATCCCCATGGTCATAATCAGTGGCCAAGTGCCTACCTATGCTATAGGCGAAGACGCTTTTCAGGAATGCGATACCGTTGGTATTACCCGTCCATGTGTAAAACATAACTTCCTGATCAAAGACATTAAAGATATCGCTACTACAATGAAAAAAGCTTTCTACGTAGCTGCTAGTGGTCGTCCAGGCCCGGTTCTGGTTGATATTCCTAAAGACATTACCGCAGAACTCGGTGATTTCGATTATCCGAAATCAGTACAGTTACGCTCATACAATCCTGTGACCAAAGGTCATTTAGGCCAAATCAAAAAAGCGCTAAAATTATTGTCTGAAGCAAAACGCCCTATGGTCTACTCAGGTGGCGGTGTTGTTTTGGGTGATGCATCTGAACATTTAATCAAATTGATAAAATCATTAGGCTTGCCTATTACCAGCACGTTGATGGGCTTGGGTGGTTATCCGTCAACTGACAAACAATTCTTGGGTATGTTAGGCATGCACGGCACCTACGAAGCAAATATGGCCATGCAGGAATGCGACGTATTGCTCGCGGTGGGTGCGCGTTTTGATGACCGCGTAATTGGCAACCCAACGCATTTCTTGTCACGTCCACGCACAATTATCCATATCGATATCGACCCTTCATCGATATCTAAGCGCGTAAAAATCGATGTGCCTATTGTCGGTGACGTTAAATCTGTATTAGCAGACATGAATGACTTGATCTCAGTTGAAAAGCCTGTGCAAGACAGTGTTGCGCTTAAAGATTGGTTTACACAAATCGAAGCCTGGCGTAGCAAAAACTGTTTGAGTTTTGCTATGAGTAGTGAGCTAATCAAGCCACAAGATGTAATTCAAAAACTTTACAAAGTCACTAATGGCGATGCTTACATTACCTCAGACGTAGGTCAGCACCAGATGTGGGCCGCACAATATTATCCGTTCGATAAACCACGCCGTTGGATCAACTCCGGGGGCCTAGGTACGATGGGTGTTGGCTTGCCATACGCCATGGGCGTACAGTTAGCGCATCCTGAGGCACAAGTAGCATGTATTACCGGTGAAGCTTCTATACAAATGTGCATCCAAGAGCTTTCCACCTGTAAGCAATTCAATTTGCCTATCAAAGTCATTACGCTTAACAACCGTTATATGGGCATGGTTCGCCAATGGCAAGAGTTCTTCTATGGCAACCGCTATTCACAATCTTATATGGAAGCTTTACCAGACTTCGTTAAATTGGCTGAGGCTTATGGCCATGTAGGCATCCGCGTTGAGAACCCAGCAGATGTTGAAGATGCGCTTAAAGAAGCGTTTAGCCCGAAATTGAAAGAGCGTTTGGTATTTATGGACTTTATGACGGACCAGTCGGAAAATGTATTTCCGATGATTCCGAACGGCAAAGGGTTATCTGAAATGATTATGGCGGAGGAGCTATAATGCAAAGCACATCACTTATGCTAACTGTGTGGCAAAAAACCTCGAAAATCCTCACTTACAAACGCGCAAACTCCAGTTTTTTTAGGTTCCCGAGCTTTGTTAATATTTCGCACCAGTGCTTTGCGGGAGTTAAAGCATGAGGCATATTATTTCCTTGTTAATGGAAAACGAATCCGGCGCATTATCACGTGTTGCAGGATTATTCTCTGCACGCGGCTACAACATTGAATCTTTAACTGTTGCGCCGACTGAAGACCCGACTTTGTCACGAATGACTATCGTCACTTCGGGTTCCGATGAAGTCATCGAACAAATCATTAAGCAACTCAATAAATTGATCGATGTGGTCAAAGTGCTTGACCTCAATGACGGCAAATTTATTGAGCGCGAACTTATGCTGGTTAAGGTTAAGGCAACTGGCGCGTTCCGTGAAGAAATGAAACGTATGTGTGATATCTTCCGTGGTCGTATTATCGATGTGGCTGACGGCAGCTTTACCATTGAGCTTACCGGCTCTGGCAATAAATTAGACGCTTTTATCGACAGCTTAGATAAGGCAGCTATTCTAGAAACAGTCCGTACAGGCGCATCCGGCATAGGCCGCGGCGACCGGATATTAAAAGTTTAAGTAAGAAATATATTTAATTAATTCAGAATTTGCATTGAAAGGCGAGAAACAGAAATGAAAGTTTATTACGATAAAGACGCAGACCTTAGCTTAATTAAAGGCAAAAAAGTAACCATCGTGGGTTACGGATCACAGGGTCATGCACATGCTGCCAACCTTAAAGACAGCGGCGTGAGCGTCACTATCGGCTTGCGTAAAGAAGGCACCTCATGGGCTAAAGCTGAAAATGCCGGTCACCGAACCTTAGAAATCGCTGCCGCAGTAAAAGAAGCTGACGTTGTAATGGTATTACTACCTGACGAAACAATGGCTGGTATCTACGCTGCTGAAATTGCACCGAACCTGAAAAAAGGCGCTGCATTAGCTTTCGCACACGGTTTCAATATTCATTACAACCAAATCGTGCCTAATGCTGATTTGGACGTGATCATGATTGCACCAAAAGGTCCAGGCCACACAGTGCGTTCAGAATACCTTAAAGGCGGCGGCGTACCTTCATTGATCGCTGTATATCAAGATAAATCTGGCAAAGCCAAAGACCTAGCACTTTCTTACGCAGCTGCTAACGGCGGCACTCGTGCTGGCATTTTGGAAACCACGTTCCGCGAAGAAACCGAAACCGATTTGTTTGGCGAACAAGCAGTTCTATGCGGTGGCGCTGTTGAATTGGTAAAAGCTGGTTTCGAAACATTGGTAGATGCTGGTTACGCGCCTGAAATGGCGTATTTCGAATGCTTGCACGAATTGAAATTAATTGTAGATTTGATGTACGAAGGCGGTATCGCCAACATGAACTACTCAATCTCAAACAATGCAGAATACGGCGAGTACGTGACTGGTCCTAAAGTTATCAATGACGAATCTCGTTATGCAATGCAAGAAGCTTTAGCTAACATTCAAAACGGTAACTACGCTAAACAGTTCATTTTAGAAGGTCGCACTAATTACCCTGAAATGACTGCACGCCGTCGTTTGAACGCTGCTCACCCAATCGAGCAAGTTGGCGGTCAGTTGCGCGCAATGATGCCTTGGATTGCTAAAAACAAGTTAGTAGACCAATCTAAAAACTAATTCATATTAGTGATTTTTAAAAGGGCAGACGTTTACGTTCTGCCCTTTTTATTTTGATCAGTCGGTATAAAATATTGCTACCGCTCAATTAATGGAATTCCAGTGAATAATCGCATGTCAGTTTTAATTCAATACATCATTCCAAAGCAACTCATTACCATTTTGGCAGGAAAATTCGCCAATCTTGAGGCTGGGAGATTCACAACAATAATTATCACTTGGTTTGTGGAGCACTATAAGGTGAACATGTTGGAAGCGCTTGATCCAAATATTTCTTCATACAAAACTTTTAATGAATTTTTCACACGGCCATTAAAGTCTGATGCACGCCCATTAACAAAAGCAGATTTTATATGCCCCATTGATGGGTCAATTAGTCAGTTCGGTCATATCGAAGCCGACCAAATCTTTCAGGCTAAAGGCCATTATTATTCTACGAGCGCTTTATTAGGTGGGAATGAAATTGCAGCGCAAAAGTATCAGGATGGGACTTTTGCTTGTCTGTATCTAAGCCCGAAAGATTACCACCGCATTCACATGCCGTGTGCAGGTAGGTTGCTAAAAATGACCTACGTGCCGGGTGCTTTATTTTCTGTCAACCCCACCACTGCAAGGGGTGTACCTGGGTTATTTGCACGTAATGAACGGGTAGTGTGTGAATTTCACTCTGAAGAACATGGTGATTTTGTGCTGGTGCTCGTTGGGGCCACGATTGTTGGCAGCATGTCCACCGTGTGGCATGGCATTATCAATCCACCGCGTTCAAGTAATATCCGTAGTTGGGGATACGAACAACAAAACATTCAATTGCAACAAGGCGAAGAAATGGGTCGATTTTTGTTAGGTTCTACGGTAGTGATGTTATTCCAGAACAATAGGCTAAAATTCAATAGAATATGGAATCCAGCCAAGTTTGTGCAGCTTGGGGAAATGATGGCGACTAAGATATAAATATAAAACCTGCTTAATGTAGGTTTTATATGGCTACTTATAGCTTGTTTGTTGGAGGTTTTTAATGTTTTTGTGGTGTAAATGGGGGGCCAGTTCGTTGAGTGCCGATTCGTAAACTCCACGCTTAAACTCTATCACGTCTTCAAGCGGCACCCAATACTCGCTCCAACGCCAAGCATCAAATTCAGGATGTTCCGTAGCACGCAAAGAAACATCACTGTCGCGGCCAACCATGCGCAATAGATACCAAATCTGTTTTTGGCCTTTGTAACTGCCGCGCCATTCACGTTTTACCCAGCTAGTCGGCACTTCATATCGAAGCCAATCTTTTGTACGCCCTAAAATTTTAACATGCTCAGGTTTTAGGCCAACCTCTTCCATCAACTCCCGATACATAGCCTGTTCAGGGCTTTCGCCATACTTAATACCGCCTTGCGGGAATTGCCAGGCATGCTCACGTATACGCTTACCCCAAAAAACCTGATTATTAGTGTTACATAGAATAATGCCAACATTCGGGCGAAACCCATCACGATCTAACATAGCGTTTTACTGCCTTAATTATTTAGTGCAATTTTTTCATATTTCACGCATTATTGAAAGCTACCATTTATATATAAAAATCTAAGCTTATGCGTGAAAAAATAAAAATTAGCTATTATTTGGTATTCATATGCATGCTTGCCAATGTAGCATGTAGCGCCGCACCTTTGCTTGAAAAGCATTCGAGAGCTTACGTAACCAACCAGGGCGAAGACACTGTATCAGTAATAGATACCGAAAAGAACGTAATTATCAAAACGATCAATGTCGGCAAAGCCCCAGTTGGAATTGCAGTATCAAATAAGCTGCAGCGTGTTTATATCTCAAACGTAGAAAGTCAGAATATCAGCGTCATCGATGCTAAAACCAATAACGTCATCGATACGATCAAAATAAAAGGTTCACCCGTGGGCTTGGCATTATCTCCTGATAGCAAAATACTATATGCGGCCGATTGGTTTGATAATCGCGTGGTGGCAATTACGACGGATGCCAATCACTCAGTGCGGGAAATTAAAGTTGGTGATGCCCCAGCTGGTTTGCTGGTAAGCCCTGATAACAAATGGCTTTATGTTGCCAACCGGGACAGTAATGACATTGCGCAAATCGACACCTATACTTTGACCATTAAAAAACGTATCCCTGTGGGGAAACACCCTTACGGTATTTCGCTAAGCTCGAACGGAGAATTATTGATTAGCGTGAACGTAAAAGAAGATAGTGTCAGTATCGTGAATCTAAAATCCGGCAAGCAGCAGCGAATCAAGGTAGGTTTTCACCCTTATTGTGCTGCAATCAGTGTAAATGGAAAAATGCTATATGTAACAAACACCCAAGATGACAGTATTACCGTGCTTGATATGATCACCAGAACGATAAAAGCCACTATTAATGTTGGAAGCACACCCGAAGGCATCAGTATTGATGAATCGAATAAACGTGTATACGTAGCCAACTGGGGCAGTGACAATGTGAGTGTCATTGATACAAGTACCAATAAATTAATTACGAGCATCAAGACAGGCGAGAAAAGTCGAGCGTTTGGGCAGTTCATCTTAAAAACTGTAAATTAAAGTTATGGCCATATTAATACTGTCAACCAACCGACAGTTGTGCCGTTAAAATGCTGGCAAGCAGCAATACGATTAACAAAATAGGTACTTATAATTTATAATGCATTGTTGTTTTTGAATAATTCCTCTCATGTCGAGAGCTATGGAGAAAGATAAATGAAAAAGATTTTGGCTTTAATCGCATTAAGCGTCGTGTCATTTACAGCAGTAGCCCACGGCCCTACCCCACAAAAAGTTGAAAAAACCGTCACAATCAAAGCAGATCAAGCAAAAGTTTGGGCATTGGTAAAAGATTTCGGCAATATGCAAAAATGGCACCCGGCAATCGCTACGGATAAAACTGAACAGAAAAAAGACGAAAATGGCGATATGGCTACTTTCAGAACATTAACGCTTAAATCCGGCAGCACTATTGTTGAGAAACTGCGCAGCATTGACGACAAAGACATGAAGCTGAAATATGAAATCGTCAGTAGCCAATTACCATTCACCGATTACAACTCAGTCATGACCGTTGCTAAAGGTGAAAACGCTGGTGAAACAACCGTAACTTGGGTTGGCCGTTTCTATCGTTTATATAAATTGAACCCGCCTATTCCAGCTGGTCAAGATGACAAAACCGCAACTGACGCAGTGACTGGCATTTACGATGCAGGCTTAGCAAACTTGAAAAAAGTGGCCGAATCTTCAAAGTAACTAACCGCAAAGAGCAGACAAAATGGTCATTATGGAAATTTATAAGTGACATTTTTTGACAGTTATTAGCGGTTGAAACAAATAAATAAATAATAACAAATTTAAAGGGCTAGATTTCAATCTAGCCCTTTATTATTTTTATATTGCTAACTATATGAGATACAAGCAATTTCTACCAATTTCCCGGATAAATTCAAATCACTAATAAAGTGAAAAGTGTTTGCCTAGTATTAAAACTAGTTTCACTTCGTGACAAAACTGGCATAGCTATTGCTAACTATAATTCAAGCACTGAGATGTATATCGGTGCGCAAACCTCCAAATTTTTAAAAGGATTTAAAATGAAACAAATTCAAAAAGGTTTTACCTTGATCGAGTTAATGATTGTTGTGGCAATTATTGGTATTTTGGCAGCTGTAGCATTGCCACAATACAAAAATTACACTGTCAAAGCTGCGAATAACGCGTGTTTAGATGAAGCTGCTGGCTACACTCGACTTGTTGCTACTGCGGCTACGGCTGCAGATCCAACGCTACTTCCAGCCGCCGCCATGGCAGGTAAGGCATGTACTAATGCACCGACCGTTACAAGTGGATCAACTGCCGCTGCGTTAGCTGCATTAACAACATGGTCACCTGTTCCTAAATCTCCTGGCACCTCAACAACGATTGCTTGCGACTACACAACAGGCGCTTGTACTCCTTAGCAAGTGTAGAGTGCGCAACGGCTTCACGTTTGCGCACCTTATTTCACAAAAAGAGACCTTCGTGGTCTCTTTTTCTTTGGGATGACATATAGCAACTTACGGTTCGCAACCTGACTTTTGATCAACGGCTCTATAAGTAGCTCATGAAGTCTCATTTTAACCTTAACATTTCACCTACTGCTTTCATGGTGATGGTATTGTGTTTACTGTCTTATACTAGCGCTTCCTCGCAAAACAAGCGCCTTCATTAAGTCCAGCTAGTATAAGGACTGGTTGGCTCGCGTCCACAATCCTGGTCACTTGCGCACAACCGCTTTGAAAGGTAATAGTCATCACCTGCGCAGCCTTGCTAAATTATTACTTGTCCAGCTGTCACAGAAATACTTGAACAAATAAATAATAATCGGAAAAGTGTTTGCCCAGTATTAAAAACCAGTTTCATTTCGTAATAAAACTGGCATGGCTATTGCTATCTATAATTCAAGCACTGAAACTTTATATCTACGCGCGCGCGTCTAAATTAAAAAAGGATTAAAAATGAAACGAATTCAAAAAGGTTTTACATTAATAGAATTAATGATTGTTGTGGCAATTATTGGTATTTTGGCAGCTGTAGCATTGCCACAATACAAAAATTATACTGTCAAAGCTGCGAATAACGCGTGTTTAGATGAAGCTTCTGGCTACACTCGCCTTGTAGCTACTGCTGCTACGGCTGCAGATCCTACGCTACTTCCAGCCACCGCCATGGCAGGTAAGGCATGTACTAATGCACCGACCGTTACAAGTGGATCAACAGCCGCTACGTTAGCTGCATTAACAACATGGTCACCTGTGCCTAAATCTCCTGGCATCTCAACAACGATTGCTTGCAACTACACAACAGGCTCTTGTACTCCTTAGAAAGCGTACAGTGTACAAATGCCCATCTGACGATGGGCATTTTGTTTTGTAGTTTTGATGATGCTATTGATACAATCGATAGTAGATTTGTTAAATTTACTTCAATTTCGTTGCATTGCCTCAAACTCTACATGCGCTAAGGACCTTTCTTAACTAGCTCTAGTACCACCCTCTAACAACAATACATCAAAGCCATTCTGCACTAATATAAATGCCGCTGCCGAGCTACGCCTCCCCGTTTGGCAGTACACCACATAAGTCGTGTTGCAATCTAACTCTAACAATTTTTGTCGAATCTCCTTTAAAGGCAAGTTTATAGAACCATTTATATGGTCATAGCTATATTCTGATGGTAATCGCGTATCTGCCCAAATCGCACCAGCGGCAACTTTTGCTTCGGCTTCGGCCTTATTTACCTGATTAATCAAAGGGGCTTTTAAGAGCTCTACGAAGTCTTTTTTATTCAATCGCAATAAATCACCATCTGTTTTCATAGTAATCGTTGCGTTGCGCTTATTATCGGAAACTAAGGCTTCTTCACCAAAGGCGCTGCCTTCGGATAGCTCTGCCAATATCACTGGCGGCTGACTGGCATCTGCAACTCTGCTGACTTCTGCAGTTCCTGACTGGATGAGATAATAATAATCACCTTCGCCACCTTGCTGAATAATCACCTGCCCTGCGGTTACAGAAATACTGACCATCCGCTTGAACATTTCTTCAATATTGGCGGCTGGAAGACGGCTGAATACACCACTTTGCAAATTGAAAGCGCTGAACACTCCCGTATCATTCATCCACTCCCCAGCGCTGCGACCTAATGTCTGGCCAGAGGTTTTAGACGCTCTGGCGATAGGTTGTTGCTTAACATTTTCATTCCCGGACAACTGATCCCAAGTCATCATAATATCCAACAGATCCATATCGACACGCATGATCTCTACATCTGTTATCGCAATAGTATCTTTTAAATTATTGTGCCCATTGACGGGATGTTTCGCAGCATCGGTACCACCGCGCAGAATTGCTTTACTATCATTCTCGAAACGCAAACCTAAATCGCCTCTAAGCAAGTAAATGGCTTGCGGGGCTTTACTAATGTTCATGCGTAAGGGATCAATATCCTTATTTACCGTTTCCACAAAGCATAGCTGAGCAAGCTCTTGCTTCCGCCCAACTGACAGACTAGCTATCGGTTCTAATTGATCTAATATTGATTTGTCTGCTACAGCCATTGTAGAACCTTAATATTTATTAATTACTAACTTATTTTATGTTGGTGGATTTGAAATTCGATTATTCTGAATATCACAAATTAAAAACTTGACCGTTTTCTAATGGAAGAATAGGCAGTTCTAATTGGCAATCTGCAATTTCCTGCATAATAGTCTCTGCTTCACCTGGTTTTAAATGCGTGATAAAAACTTCAATAGGCAGCTGGTGTAAAGCTGAGTCAAGTTTCTCAAGCTCACTTACCAACATAGATGGGCATAGATGCTTGGATAACTTAGCAAGCTCTAACTCACTATTGCTAAAAGCGGTTTCAATAATTAGATATTTAAGATTCTTGATTTTATTGGCCGCAAGCCATAACGCTTCACATACGGTTGTGTCGCCAGTAAAAATAAGGCTATGTGCGCTACCTTCCACATGATAACCGATGGCAGGAACCACATGGTTAGCAGGTATGGGGGTAAATTTACGCCCAGAAAAATTCAAAGTCTTACCCAATTCCACTTCGTGGTATAGCAGGAAAGGCTGCGTTACGTTAGGGATCATGTTGAAGTCTGGCCAGACCTTCCAATTAAAAATATGCTTACGGAGGGTCTCTAGCGTTTCATTGGTAGCGTGTACCGTAATAGGTTCCGTGCGAAAACCCATGACGGTATCAATAAGTAATGGGATGAAACCGATATGATCTAGATGTGAATGCGTAATCAGGATGTGATCGATTTTCATGAGTGCATCCATAGTCAAATCGCCAACGCCAGTCCCTGCATCAATTAAGATGTCATCGTCGACCAACATAGAAGTTGTGCGCAAATGACCGCCTATGCCGCCACTACATCCAAGTACTTTTATTTGCATATGTTGGTCTTTTTTATATTATTAGAATTATTTTGTCTCAAAATTGTAGACACCATCCCAATGAGGTTCCGGCGGGTTTTGCCGGAAGTGCGTAATGCGTTTTATATACATCTCATATACATAACGCTGAGGTTCCAATTTTTGTAGATTGATGAACTGCATTTCTGCTAAATCCCAATTCTGGTTACGGTAAAGCTTTAGTGCTTCTTTATAAACTTTTAAAGTATCTCTGGTAGGTTTATCTACGTTTGCTTCTTCGCATATCGGTTCAAATATCGTTACTGGTTTATCTTTGCCTTTTACGCGCACCATATCCAACTCGCGATAAACAAAATCAGGTACGAGATCCCGCGTAAATTCACTTACAATAATATGCACTCCGTAATTCTTGGTGAGGCTTTCCAAGCGTGAACCAAGATTAACAGCGTCCCCCATCACTGTGTAAGCCATGCGGAATTCAGAACCCATATTACCGACAGTCATTAGGCCGGAATTTAGGCCCACCCCGATATTGATGGGCGGCCAGCCTTTTTCTGCAAAACTTCTTTGCAAGGCATCTAGCGCTTTAATCATTTCTATTGCCGCGTTTAGGGCATGTCTGGCATGCTCATGATCAGTTAAGGGGGCGCCCCAGAATGCCATAATCGCATCACCCATATATTTATCTATAGTGCCACGACTGTGGTGAATGATATGTGTCATTGGGGTAAGGAATTCATTCATCAGCTTAGTTAGCTGTTTAGGATCTAGCCCCTCCGAAATGGTGGTAAAGCCACGCACATCAGAAAATAACACCGTCATTTCCCGACTTTCACCTTCCAGGCTAAAAGCTTCCGGATCTTTAGCCATTTCATCTACCAGTTCAGGCGGGACATATTGGCCAAATAAACCGGTTAACTGGCGTTTGCCACGCGACTCCACAAAAAAACCATAGGACATATTCACAAAATAAATGGAGCCTATCATGACAAGTAGCGAGGCAAGAGGTAATACCAAATTGGCATACTGCCATATCGCTAAGTTAAATAGAATCACTACACTGGTAGTGCTTAGCGTCACAACTGTAGCCCATAATGGGCTTAAGATAGGAAGGAAGAATGCCAGGAGCAAACCCACTAATAAGAGCAGCAAAAACTCAGCTCCCAACGTATAAGCAGGATGCTCTTTGATATTGTTGTCTAAAATGCCTGCAATAATATTGGCGTGAATCTCTACCCCGGCATAGATGTTTTGTACCGGTGTTGCCCGTAAATCCATTAAACCAGCTGCGGTTGTACCAAGCAGGACAATTTTATTTTTTAATATTGCGGGGTCAACTTTATTGCTAAGCACATCAGTCGCTGAAACATAAAGAAAACTGCCCTGTGGGCCACGATAAGGAATTAATGCAGAAACCTGTTCATCGACCGGGATGCGCTTGTTGCCTAATTTTAGCCACTCAAGACCTGAGTATTTTTTGCCGACTCCAAGACCATCAGCGTAACCTGCTTCTAGCCGTGGAATGCCTAGCGCGGCTTTGGCCACTGCAACCGATAATGCTTCATACATTTGACCATCATACTTGATGACCATTGGCACTTTGCGTGAAATCCCATCTGTATCAGGGTCGGGGTTAAAATGCCCAGCAGCTTTGGCACTTTTTTGCAGTATATTGAGGTTGGCGCCATAACCGGTAGCAGTGAGGAAATCGATGTTTTTGCCCTTAAAGCTACCTTCCACAAAAGAAGCAGGCGGCAACATACCGTTCACACTGGCCCGTTGATCCCTGAGGAAGAAATAACCTAACACTACGTTGCGCCCTTTAAGGCTATTAGCAAAGACTTGGTCATAGTCCAGCTTAGGCCTCAATGATTCAAGAGCCTGGTTGAATTGGGCATTATTTGCCAAATATTTCGTCTGGATCTCTACTAAACTTTTTAAACCTGAACTCTCATCTTTCTCAGCAAAAACTACGTCAAAACCCAAGACCTTTACATGATAGTCATCGAATAATTTATTGACCATATCTGCCAGTTTATTTCGCCCCCAAGGCCAGCGTCCTTCTTGCTTGAGGCTTTTTTCATCAATATCAATAATGACAATACGCTCATCAAGCTTATTAGGCATAAGCAGGTTTAACCTTACATCATAAGTAAAATTTTCCAGGCGCTTGATGGCCGCTAGCGGTAAGGTCCCGCTAGCATTGAGCAACATCAACATGATGATGCCGATACTCAGGGCAAAACGTACGCCGTGTCTGGAGATCAATTGGGGTAATTTCATAGTGTTAAGCTGATGTTATTTATAATTTTTTATTACAGTCTTTTAATACAATGCTATGATTTAATTAGTTTTTAACAGCATATCCCATATCTAATGCTTTTAATAGCCATGTTGTTTAAACGCCAATCCCATAGTTATCGAACCTATCCTATGAATTACAAACCAACCTTAGAGATGCTGCATCCTAACAACCAGCAATCTGATTCTTCCATAGTTGATAGCAATATTAATGCCAGCGTTATTTGGTTACATGGTTTAGGTGCAGATGGATATGATTTTGCACCAGTGATACAGCAATTGGACTTGGCCAATATAAGATTTATTTTACCGCATGCACCCTCAATCTCAGTGAGCATTAATAATGGCTATGTCATGCCTGCTTGGTATGATTTATATGGCTTAACTCCGGGCAGCGCAGAAGATCAAGTTGGCATTAGGGCTAGCCAGAACTACATCAACTCATTGATTAAAATGGAAATGGATAAAGGTATACCTACATCTCGAATTGTGCTTGCGGGGTTCTCTCAAGGCGGGGCAATTGCTTTGCATACTGCATTACGATACCCACAGAAACTCGCCGGCATACTTGCACTTTCAACCTATTTACCGCTTAAGTCTACACTGGATACAGAAGCACACAGTGCTAATGCTGCTATACCTATCTTTATGGCACACGGCACTTATGACGATGTGATTAGCCTGGAAACTTGCAAAATTTCGCTTAATCTTTTACAAAATAGACAATTTTCCGTCAGCTGGCATGAGTACAACATGGCGCATTCACTATGCTTAGAAGAGATTGATGATATTAGAGATTTTTTACAGCAGGTTTTACAGCAGGATTTGGTAGAATAGCAGCTTACCGACTGATGGCCTTGCAATGTCCGAATCCACCCAAAAAAACATGTTCGAAACTACAGACCCAGCGCTTGAAAATATTTCAAGCTTTGAGCAAGCCTTTGCCGAACTCGAAAGCATCGTTTCGCAAATGGAGTCAGGTCAAATTCCTTTAGAAACCTCCCTCGCCGCTTATAAACGTGGCGATTTATTGCTACAGTATTGCCAAAAGTATCTGGCAGAAGTTGAGCAGCAAGTACAAATCTTAAATGAGCGTAACCAGCTCAGTACATTCAAAACCGGTAACGATGAATAGGATGCAACTATTTTGGTGATTGATAGCTCCAGGATGGAATTCCCTATTTGGGTCCAGGCAAAACAACAGTATATTGAACAGATATTGGACCAAGTCTTACCTTCTCCCGATATTGCCCCGTTCAAACTACATAACGCCATGCGCTATAGCGCCATGGCAGGCGGCAAACGCGTGCGAGCACTACTTTGCTACGCAGCTGCTGAGCTCTGCAAAACTGAACCGAAGATTGCCGATGCTGCTGCAACCGCGGTGGAATTGATTCATGCCTACTCGTTGGTCCATGATGACATGCCGTGTATGGACGATGACGATTTACGTCGTGGCAAACCTAGCTGCCATAAGCAATATGATGACGCTACAGCACTGTTGGTCGGAGATGCGCTTCAGACTTTAGCATTTGAAACATTATCTCAGCCGCAATTATGCGACCAACCTCACCAGCAACTCCATATGCTACATATTCTGTCTAAAGCTTCAGGTTCACGCGGTATGGCAGGCGGCCAGGTCATTGACCTGGACTCGGTTGGCAAACCCCTTAACCAAATTGAGCTGGAAACTATGCATCTGCTGAAAACTGGCGCATTGATAGAAGCCGCTTTGTTACTAGGTTCAGTAGGCGCGTCAGCAGACAAGGCTAATGCGATACAAAAATACGCGGCGTGTATGGGTCTCGCGTTCCAAGTGGTAGACGATATTTTGGATGTAGAAGCAGATTCAACCACTTTAGGTAAAACTGCGGGTAAAGATGCCATGAGCAATAAGCCTACTTATGTCACTATTTTAGGCTTGGATGCCGCCAAGTTGCATGCCCAGCAATTGCACCACGAAGCCATCGCAGCGCTAGCGCCTTTTGGCAATCAAGCGCAGCGTTTAGTGGAATTGGCTGACTTCATTATGCAGCGCAGTTTTTAACTTTCTTTGATTATATATGACTCAATTACTCAATAGGATCGCCTCCCCTTTGCATTTGCGGGCATTAGATCGCAAAGACCTCGCCCAATTAGCCAGTGAGTTAAGGGCTTTTCTAATCGATAGTGTTTCAAAAACCGGCGGACACCTGGCTTCTAATCTGGGTGTAGTCGAACTGACTATTGCGCTGCATTATGTGTTCAATACCCCTGACGATAGATTGGTGTGGGATGTTGGCCACCAGACTTACCCGCATAAGATTCTGACGGGGCGTCGTGAGAAAATGCAAGGGTTGCGTAAGCCGCAAGGGATTGCTGGTTTTCCACGCCGTAGTGAAAGTGAATACGATACCTTCGGCGCTGGCCATTCCAGCCCCTCTATATCAGCGG
>JACDEP010000159.1:781-5009 GCA_013816325.1 Methylotenera sp. | reverse complement strand
CCTTTGATACTGGCGACTTCCAAGCTTAGGCTAATTGAAGCTGCACCGTTATCAGATGTGGCTGTACCAATGACAATGGCACCCTGTTGGCCTAGTTCCAAAACGATTGCAGCTCCGATTCCGCGGCTTGCACCTGTGACTAAAGCCACTTGCCCAGCTAATGTATTAGATTGAGTAGTCATATTAAGTCTCTGATTATATTATTCTATTATAAAGTCGTTTTAAATTCTGTTATAGCATCCACGCTAGTAAGCGCTGTACATGGCAGTTCTGCAATAATTCGTTTGGTTAGCCCAGATAATATTCTGCCGGGTCCACATTCGGCTGAAAGGGTCACACCTTGCGCATGGATAGCCTTTACTATCTCTACCCAGCGTACCGGGCTATAGAGTTGCCGAACTAAAGCATCCTTGATTTTAGAAGCCCCTTGATAGCTTGCAACATCAGCATTATGTAATACTGGAATTTGAGGAGTATTAACTGTTACCTTTTTAAGGTATTCAGCTAATTTCTCAGCGGCAGGCCTCATAAGCGCACAGTGCGATGGCACACTAACAGGCAACGGCAATGCGCGTTTAGCACCTTTTGCCGTGGCGATTTCCATGCCGCGCTCAACCGCAGCTTTGTTACCGGCAATCACTACTTGCCCCGGAGAGTTTAAATTTACGGCTTCAACTACTTCACCCTGGGCAGCTTCTATACAGACTAAGCGCACTGTTTCATCGTCCAAGCCTAATATTGCCGCCATTGCGCCTACACCAGCAGGTACAGCACTTTGCATGACCTCAGCGCGGTAACGCACTAAAGGTAATGCATCAACAAAACTTAACGCACCGGAGGCTACCAAAGCGGTATATTCGCCCAGGCTATGCCCAGCTAATACGCTAGGTAATTGACGAGCATTTGCCTGCCATGCGCGCCAAGTGGCTACACCCGCGGTGAGCATGATGGGCTGGGTATTAGTAGTTTCATTGATGGCTTCATTAGGCTCCGTTGCCATTGCCCATAGATCGATCCCTAAGACGCTTGAAGCTTCTGAGAAAGTATCACGGACTACTTGCGATTCTGCAAAGCCTGTCATCATGCCAACGGATTGCGAACCTTGTCCTGGAAATACAAATGCGAAATTAGCCATAAGCTTATATCTTCTTTTTTATCAATATTATTTAGTATTTAATTAAGGCCGAGCCCCAAGTGAAGCCACCACCAAAGGCTTCCATCAAAATAATTTCACCGCGTTTGATGCGGCCGTCACGTACTGCGGTATCAAGCGCTAGCGGAATAGATGCAGCGGAGGTATTACCGTGTTTGTCTACTGTAGCGACTACACGGTCCATGCTCATATTCAGCTTCTTTGCAGTCGCCTGGAGTATGCGGATATTTGCTTGGTGCGGCACCAGCCAGTCGATATCAGATTTTTGCATACCGTTAGCGGTAAGCGTTTCATCAACGATGGCGTCTAGCGTATTGACTGCCATCTTGAATACGGGATTGCCTTCCATGATGACCGTGTCGCGGCTATTCGGGTCGTTTTTACGTGGTACGTGTAGCATTTTTTCATAACTGCCATCTGCATGGAGGTGCGTAGAAATTATTCCCTGCTCTTCACTGGCTTGTAGAATGACAGCACCAGCACCGTCACCCCATAAGATACAGTTACCACGGTCCGTCCAGTCGGTAATGCGCGAGAAAGTCTCAGCGCCAATCACCAATGCGCATTTAGCGCTACCCGCTTTGATAAAGTTATCTGCTGTTGCAAGTGCATAAACGAAACCGCTGCAAACAGCCTGTACATCAAAGGCAGCGCAACCCGCTATACCAAGTTTTTGTTGCAAAATACAGGCCGTACTAGGGAATATTTTATCTGGTGTGGTGGTCGCCACAATAATCAAGTCGATGTCAGTCGCTAAAACCCCAGCCGCTTCAATAGCATTTTTAGCGGCATGCATGGCCAAGTCACTGGTTTGCTCGTCCTCTGCAACAATATGACGCTCCCGAATGCCCGTACGCGTGAAAATCCACTCATCAGTAGTGTCTACCATGCTTTCTAAATCGGCATTGGTAAGGATTTTTTTAGGGAGGTAACTGCCTGTCCCTGCGATACGAGAATATGTCATTCGTTTTCCGTGCTAGCGTTTTCAAATGGGGCTGCAATGTTAGCAACCTTTTGATTCGATTGTATATGTTCTATTTCAAGCTGCTCGGTGATGCGTCTTAATACACCGTTCCTGGATTCTTCGATAGCCGTATGAATGGCGTGCAGAAAAGAAAAACTATCTGCCCCACCATGGCTTTTTACTACGATGCCACGTAATCCGAGAAAGCTAGCGCCATTATAACGACGCGGATCCATCCGTTTTTTGAATGCCCGTAGCACTGGCATACAGGCCACAGCCATCATTTTGGTAAGCCAGTTACGTTTGAATTCTTGTGTCAAAAAACGCCCCATCATCTGCGCCAGACCTTCAGAGGTTTTCAAGGCGACATTGCCTACAAAGCCATCGCAGACCACAACATCAGTCGTACCTTTGAAAATATCATTACCTTCTACGTTGCCGTAAAAATTTAAATGGCTGGCACGTAATAACTCACTTGCCTGTTTCACCACCTCATTGCCTTTGATGTCTTCTGTACCGATATTAAGTAAGCCAACCGTAGGATTTTCTTTATGCTCCACGCACGAAACCAGCATGCTTCCCATCACGGCAAATTGCAATAATTGTTCAGCAGTACAGTCCGAATTAGCCCCTAAATCTAAAATATACGTCATGCCTTTTTGACTAGGGAATATACCGGCAATCGCGGGTCTATCAATGCCAGGCAAGGTTTTGAGCACGAAACGCGCCGTCGCCATTAAGGCACCGGTATTGCCAGCGCTTACGCAGGCATTGGCTTCGCCGCTCTTCACGAGATTAATAGCAACCCGCATTGATGAATCTTTTTTGTTTTTTAGTGCGCTTTGCGGAGATTCCTCCATCGTCACCACTTCGCTAGCGTGATGGATGCGTAAACGCGGGTTAGGTTTAGCCTTGCGCGCCTTTAGTTCGGCTTCAATCGCGTCGCTCAGGCCTACCAATATGATATTGAGTTCGCTATCGGCTTCTAATGCTTTAAGCGCAGCAGGAATGGTAACATGTGGGCCGTGATCACCACCCATAGCGTCAATTGCGACAGTAATATCCATAATGTTATTTGATTTTTGGATTAAATCCGGTTGGTCTGACTTCTAATCGTAATTTCCAAGTTGCTGATTACACATCGGAAAATTAACAAGTATGGCAGAAATACTAACGCCGCACCAAATACTGGAGCGGCGTTGAATGATTTTGCAAATTACCTGCAAAGTATAATCTCAAGCAAATTTTAGTTTCTAGCGTAATACCAATTGGCGTGACGTTTAGAAGCTAAGATTAAAAATTATTCGCCTTTTGCCGGCATTACTTTACGACCACGGTAATAGCCATTTGGGCTTACGTGGTGACGTAAATGCGTTTCGCCTGTTGTAGGCTCAACTGCTAAAGGTGGGTTTGTTAAAAAATCATGTGAACGGTGCATGCCGCGTTTAGAAGGTGACTTTTTGTTTTGTTGAACTGCCATAATAAACTCCAAATAAAATGATTAAAGCATCATCTTGCAAAAATACTTGTTACAAAGCTGCTTGGGCTCAAAAACCACCAGAACTAATGTAAGAAATCGATACGTTATTTAAGTAAATCCCATGAGCCGAATCTCTTAAATCCAATCCCCGCATCGCTAATAATTAAGACTACGCTAAAAACTAATCCAATATCATAATACAAAACCTAGATTTTGTCAGCCCCTGTGTAGGTTTTATGGCTTAATTAAGCCCTTTAACACGGCAAATGGGTTTGGTTTTTCACCGCTTTGCGTAACACCTTTGTTGATGCTGGCGCTGCAATCCTCTTCATGCGCAGGCGCAATTGGTAGCGCCATCAGCATTTCATCTTCTATAAGCGATACTAAATCCATGGCTGGACTGGGCTCTACCAAGTCAATATCGTCATTTTGTTCAATGTCGCTAAATTCAAATTCGCTTAAGGGTGTGTCATTGATTAAATAGTTAAATTCACGATGCATATTAAGCGGCATTGGGTTTAGGCAGCGCTGGCAAGTCACTTGCAAATCCGCATCCAATTGAAGACGTAATGCAAGCCCCCCTAAATTATTTTCGCCCTGTAATACGTAGCGAATCTCAGCTGCCTGCAGC
>JACDEP010000159.1:0-771 GCA_013816325.1 Methylotenera sp. | reverse complement strand
TGCAGCAGTTCTGCCAAGCGTTTGCATTCGGCCAGTGTAAACGTGCCTGTTAGGCGCTCATCGCGCTTAGCGAATGCAACGTTATCTATTAATAGTGAATGAGTATTCATTAAGTTTCGGTCTAAAATTAGCCCTAATTAATCATAAGCAAATAGCGCTAAGCCTTTTAGCGACTTGTATCTACATGTTATAATTCTGCTGTTTGATTATCAATATTAGGGTAGTTACGTGTTCAAAAAAATTCTTGTAGCTAATCGCGGTGAAATCGCTGTGCGTATTGTACGCGCTTGCTCAGAAATGGGCATCAAGTCTGTAGCGATTTATACCGATGCTGACCGCCAAGCCTTGCATGTTAAAAAGGCAGATGAAGCCTATAACATTGGTGCTGACCCGGTTGCAGGTTACTTGAATGCTCACAATATCGTCAACCTAGCTGTTGCTTCCGGTTGTGATGCTCTGCATCCCGGTTATGGCTTTTTATCTGAAAACCCGGAGCTTGCAGAAATCTGCGAGCGGCGTGGCGTTAAATTCATTGGCCCTAATGCCAGCGTGATTCGCCAAATGGGCGATAAAATCCAGGCCAGAAACGCAATGACCAAGGCTGGCATTCCATGCACGCCAGGTAGCGATGGCAACCTTGAAAACTTAGATGAGGCAGTTATCTTAGCTAAGAAAATCGGTTACCCAGTCATGTTGAAAGCGACTAATGGCGGCGGTGGACGTGGCATTCGCCGTTGCGATAGCGAAAAAGATTTGTTGAGTAATTACGAC
>JACDEP010000158.1 GCA_013816325.1 Methylotenera sp. | reverse complement strand
CCGCAATGCACGGCCAAAGTTTGTAGAAACGTACTTAACTTCACTCGTAAACTGGGATTTCGCTAATGCGAACTTTGCTTAATTTTGATAATTAATTAATTCACTAAAGACTTAGCAAAAAAGGACTGTTAATTCGGTCTTTTTTTGTAGCTTAAATTTAGTCTTAAAGAATAATGTTTGCTAGAATGCTGTCATGTTTAACCGGTTAATTTTTGCGTTTACCCTCATTGTGTCATTTGGCATGGCTCAAATTGGCGCTGTGACGCATGAAATCTCACACTATAGTGATATTACCGCCAAAAACCAGCAGTTAGAACATAGTAAAAGTACTTCACCAAGAAGTAAATCCAAGCCTTCTGAGCCTATATCACATAATCAGGTATGTGAAAAATGTATCAGCTATGCCGAACTGGGACATGCCGTACATAGTACACAACCTGTCTTATCAGCAGTAAATTCTACCCATCATTACTCCGTCACTTATTTACAAACACCTTCTTATTCCAAGCTCCGCTCCTACAGCGCTCGCGCACCGCCTAGTCTCGTTTAATATTAGTTTTAGCCTGCCATGGTTTCTACCGTGGCATTACAACTTTATTACGAGGTTTTTATGAACATCACTATCCACGTTATGCGTGCTGCATTGCAGCATGGCTTTAAGCTTTCCTATGGAAAGTCACTTCACAACCCCATCTATCTAAGTATTCTGGCTATGGTGGCCAGTTCACCAGCTTTTGCAGAAGACCTGAATACCGAGATCGATTTACCATCGGTATCTGTCACCGGCAACCCCTTAGGCGTGAGTAGCGATGAACTTATAGTACCTGTTACAACCCTGAATGGCCGTGAATTATCGCTTAAACGCGAAAGTACGCTTGGTGATACCCTAGATGGAATCCCTGGTGTGAGCGCAACCCACTTTGGCCCTAATGCTTCCCGTCCCGTGATACGGGGCTTGGATGCAGAACGTGTTCGTATCATGCAAAACGGTGTGGGCGTATTAGATGCCTCCTCGTTAAGTTTTGACCATGCAGTTACGGTAGCCCCTATTATCGTGGAGCAGGTAGATGTAATACGCGGTCCAGCCGCTTTGTTATATGGCGGTAGCGCGGTTGGCGGTGTAGTAAATGCAATGGATAACCGTATTCCGACCGAGCAATTAAATAGCGTAACGGGTAGGGCTGAAACACGTGTTGGCGGACCGGATAGCCAGAATAATATTGCCGGCGTGGTTGATGCAGGTAATGGTCTTTTAGCGATTCATGGTGATTTATATAGCCGAAAAACCAGTGATTTAGACATCCCGGGGTACGCCGTTTCTAAACGTAAAAGTGAAGCCGATGGCACGCCACGTATCAATAAAGGCAAGCTCATCAATAGCAGTGCAGATGGCGATGGCGGTGCAATTGGCGCTTCACTCACTTTCGATAGCGGTTATATAGGCGCCTCTTATTCGGGATTCAATAGCAATTACGGCACAGTAGCCGAGCCTGATGTACGTATTGATATGCAAAGCCAGCGCTGGGATATTGCATCAGAATTCCATGATCTGGATAAGCTAGGCTTCGGCAATTTGATCAATCGGATGAAGTTCCGCTTGGCCCATACCGACTACGAACATCAGGAACTAGAGAATGGTGAAGTTGGCACCACTTTCAAGAATCGTGGTATTGAAGGGTCATTGGAAGCGGGACACACGCCAATTCATACTGGAATCGGTAATTTAAATGGGGTAATCGGGCTTCAGTTCCAAAATACTACTTTCGAGGCCTTGGGTGAAGAAGCTTTTGTCCCCAGTTCAAACACGCAAACCAAAGCGCTTTATATCTACGAAGAATTGCCTCTAAACTCAATAGATACGCAAAAATTCAAATTGAGCTTTGGCGGACGTACTGAGCATACCTCAGTGGATTCCAGTGATAACTTTATATTTGGGCCCGGGCAAACGCATGGCTTCAACCCCACCAGTTACGCAATTGGAGGTATTTATACGCTTACGGCGAACTGGTCGCTCGCCAGCAATCTTTCTCATAATGAGCGCGCTCCTAGCTATTTTGAGCTTTATGCGAATGGAGCACACCTTGCCACCGGGCAATTTGAAGTGGGAAACAATAATTTTGATGTAGAACGTTCTAACGGTATTGATGCGCAAATACGTTGGAAAGACGCTAAAAATTCCTTTAGTGTAGGTACTTATTACACGCGATTCAGCAGTTTTCTAGGTTTGCTTGAGACTGGTAATTCCGACGCAGGCTCCGGGTTGCCCATCGCCCAGTTCAGCGCTTTTGCAGCGGATTTCAAAGGTTTTGAAGCCGAAGGAAAATTCAATGTTGCAAGTAACCTAGACCTAACACTTCGTGGTGATTACGTTCACGCTACTAATCGCGACAATGGCGATGCCTTGCCACGCATTGCACCGCTTAGATTAGGCGCTGGCTTGCATTACCAAAAAGGTAGTTTTGGCGCCAGGTTAGATATGCTGCATGCTTTCGGCCAGAACCGTACAGCAGCAAACGAGCTGGAGACTAATAGCTACACTGATGTAAGCGCCCTAATTTCTTATAAATTGCCCACCAAATTAAACATGGAGCTCTTCGCCAAGGCTAATAACTTGCTGAATGATGCAATTCGCGAGCATGCCTCATTCCTGAAAGATATTGCCCCGCAAGGTGAGCGCTCGGTATTGATAGGCTTACGTACTGATTTTTAACTCAAATGTTCTATTGAACCAAATAAATCTTCAATTACTCAAAATTCCATTGTGATTGGAGATTTAAATGAGCTCAGCTAAATTTATTATTTTAGGTATCGTATTGTTTGTGTCGATTGCCGCGGGTTATCTAATGCTATTTGAATACCGCGAGGATAACAAAGGTGATCAAGGCTGGCATTTTAGGTATAGCCAACATTATGGTAGCCAACAGGACAGTGCAACAAAAACTGCTTAATTTGTAAGCATTAAACTCCAAACAATTAGCACGGTGGTAAGCGCAAGAAAAACTGCACCGCTGCCTATATCTTTAGCACGCTTAGCTAGCGCATGATGTTCGGTAGAAGTATGATCCACAGCTGCTTCGATGGCTGAATTAAGGAGTTCAACAATTAATACTAGTAAGACGCTGCCTATCATGAGGGCTTTTTCTACGCTGGTGTCACCCAAGAAAAACCCGAGCGGAATTAATACAATGGCTAAAAAAACCTCTTGCCGAAAGGCGTCTTCATGTTCAAAAGCCGCTTTGAAGCCTTCCAGCGAATAACCAAAAGCATTGATTAAACGGGGGATGCCAGTTTTGCCTTTAAATGGGCTGACTTTATGGTTATTGTTATCTGGGGTTTGCATCTTGTACTTTCGCGGATTTTAAGGTTAATAACTTTAGGGCTGCAAATATTACTACATAGATTTTAACATGCGCTATCATTATGGTTCAGTCACATTCATTAGGTTAAAGCAGGTAAATTATGGCACGTACAGTCCATTGTATTAAATTAGGTAAAGACGCTGAAGGCATGGATTTTCCTCCGTACCCGGGCGAGCTTGGCAAACGCATTTACATGCATGTTTCCAAAGAGGCATGGGCTGCATGGCTTAAACAGCAAACCATGCTGGTGAACGAAAACCGCTTAAGTTTGGCAGACCCCGCAGCGCGTAAATATTTAAGCGAGCAAACTGAAAAATACTTTTTCGGTGATGGTGCGGATACTGCAAGCGGTTATGTGCCTGAAAAAAGCTAACTTCTTTGCAATAAAAAAGCGCCAACTGGCGCTTTTTTTGTTTAAAATTTGCTTAAAATTGCAGTGTTTCGCGTTCCATCTCTTGCACAGAAACATGGCGTACGTCTTTACCTTTCACCATATATACCACATATTCGGCGATATTCTTGGCATGATCGCCAATACGCTCGATCGCTTTTGCGACGAATAGCACTTCTAGTGACATTGAAATCGTACGCGGATCTTCTAGCATAAATGTAATAAGCTGGCGCATCGCGGCGCGGAACTGTTCGTCCACCTGTTCATCTTGCCTAGCTACGTCTACCGTTTTACTGATATCAAGCCGGGCAAACCCATCCAAAGCGGTACGCAACATCTCGCGCACCAACGCTACCATCGCCTTGATCTCATTGAAACGCGGTTTGTACATGCGGTCTTCGTCATAAATCTTGTGGGCAGTACGTGCAATCTTGGTTGCTTCATCACCGATACGTTCAAGATCAGTAATCGTTTTAACCATCATCATCACCATACGCAAATCACCCGCTGCTGGTTGGCGGCGTGCGATAATATGGCTGCAATCTTCATCGATCTGTACCTCCAGATTGTTCACGCGATGGTCATTTTCCATCACTTCTTTAGCAAGATTCGGATCGGCTTTTACCAGTGCTTCCAGCGCATTGACGATTTGCTGTTCAACTAAGCCACCCATTTCGAGCACTTTGGCACGAACGGCTTCTAATTCAGCGTCATATTGCTTAAAGATATGTTCAGATTGCATCAGTCTTCCCTTTTTTGCATTTATAACGATTAGGACTTGCTATATTAATAAAGAAATATGACAGTAATATTTCAATATTGCTATTAGGCACTAAGTTTATAAGCCTAGGCTTTATTTTTGTAAGTTTTAACACCTTCTGCAGTGGCTAACAACAATACATTAGCAGGGCGTGCAGCAAATAAGCCATTGGTCACAACACCGACGATTTGGTTGATTATAGCTTCCATTGCAACTGGATCTGTTATCGTCAGTCCGTGTACATCTAAAATCACATTGCCGTTATCAGTGGTAAAGTCACGCAATTGTGGCTGGCCGCCTAATTTAACCAACTCACGCGCTACATAGCTTTTAGCCATCGGGAGCACTTCTACCGGTAATGGAAACTTACCTAGCACTGGTACATATTTGGTTTCATCGCAAATACAGATAAAAGTCTTAGCGCAAGCTGCAACGATTTTTTCACGGGTCAATGCACCGCCGCCGCCTTTTAACATGTGCATATGCTCAGTAATCTCATCAGCACCATCCACATAGATATCCATGCCAGCTACGCTATTCAAGTCAAATACTTCAAT
>JACDEP010000027.1:2611-17442 GCA_013816325.1 Methylotenera sp. | reverse complement strand
GTTATCTGGATAAAATTGACGTCGGAGCGGCAGCATGAATGCACAACCAATACAGCAAAATGCCCACTTAACTGAATTTCGCCATGATTTTGCCATTATCGCGAGCTGGTTACCGTTTGGCGCTAAGGTGCTGGATTTGGGCTGCGGCGACGGTAGCTTGCTTGAATATTTGAAAGCCTCATTGGAAGTGCGTGGCTACGGCGTTGAAAAAGACGACAATAATTGGCTGGCAGCTATGTCGCGTGGCATCAATGTTATCCAGATGGACTTGGAAGCTGGGCTATCTGAATTTGAAGACCAGTCATTCGATACCGTGATCCTTTCTCAGACCTTGCAAGCCATGCACAACACGCAAGGCATCGTTCAGGAAATGCTGCGTGTTGGCCGCGAAGTGATTGTGACTTTCCCTAACTTTGGTTACTGGCGCCATCGCGCGCAGCTTATGGAAGGTCGCATGCCGGTTTCAAAAAACCTGCCTTACGAATGGTATGACACGCCGAATGTGCATCTCTGCACGATCAATGATTTTGACCAATTTTGTGTGGATTGCGATATCCAGATAAAAGAACGCTTGGTGCTGACGGATAACAAACCCATTACGTTTATGCCTAACCTTCTCGGTAGCCTGGCGATGTACCGCTTGAAGAAAAAGTAATCGATGTTAAAGACTTAATCAAAGTAAAAAAATGACAAATAAACCTAGCGTTTGGCAAGCTTTAATGAACAAACGCATGTTGATTTGCATTTTTACGGGCTTCAGTTCCGGCCTGCCGTTATATATCCTTATCAGCCTTTTACCCGCATGGTTACGGTCGGAAGGCGTGGACTTGAAATCCATAGGCCTATTCGCGCTTATCAGTTTGCCGTTCACTTGGAAATTTTTGTGGGCGCCTATCTTTGATCGTTATAACCCGGCTAATTTTATCCCCGCTATGGGACGCCGTCGCGGCTGGCTACTTATTACACAGTTATTATTGCTATGCTCGATTCCGGTGTTTGGCGCCTATAACCCGAAGTTGGACATTTGGACGATCGCCTATTTAGCGGGTGTAGTAGCTATTTTCAGTGCTTCTCAAGATATCGTATTGGATGCGTATAGGCGTGAGTTGCTAATGGATGCAGAGCTGGGACTTGGCAATGTGGTACACGTGAATGCTTATAAAATCGCCGGTCTCATTCCCGGTTCCCTGTCCCTTATTCTAGCCGACTTTTTACCGTGGAGCAGTGTCTTCATCATCACCGCGCTATTCATGTTACCCGGTTTGGCGATGACTATTTTGATTACAGAGCCGCTGCTTAAGAAAGGCGCACCTAAGACCTTGCGGGCTGCAGTGACTGAACCCTTTTACGAATTTATTGGCCGTCACGGCTGGCAATCTGCACTACTGGTTCTGGCTTTTATTTTTCTCTACAAACTTGGCGATAGTATGGCGACGGCGCTGGCTACGCCGTTTTACTTGGATATGGGATTCAGTAAAACGGAAATTGGTCTAATCGCGAAAAATGCCGGATTATGGCCCAGTGTAGTAGGTGGTTTACTGGGTGGCGTTTGGATGGTGAAGCTCGGTATCAGCCGCGCCTTATGGGTTTTTGGTGCTGTACAAATGCTGGCAATTCTAGGATTTGCCTGGTTAGCAGGGGCGGGGCATAGTTTATTTGTGTTGGGAATGGCGATTGGTATAGAAGCCTTCGGTGTAGGTTTAGGCACCGCCGCTTTTGTAGCGTATATCGCTCATACTACACACCCGCTTTATACCGCCACCCAATTTGCGTTGTTTACCAGCCTGGCTGCAGTACCACGTACTTTTGCCAATGCGGCTACCGGCTATTTAGTTGAAGAGTTAGGATGGAGGAATTTCTTCATTTTCTGTTTCTTTGCGGCAATACCCGGCATGTTGTTGCTATTCAAAGTGGCGCCATGGAATGAAGAACAAAAACCTACTAAATCAAATTTAAAGTAGGTAACCGCAATTGGCACGGAGTTTCTTAACCGAACTCTAACACTCAATAATTTTACAATAAACGCTATTCGTTGTAAGCCTTCATCCGTTTTCCCGACTAATCAACTCCAGTCAGGAGATTGCTATGAAACTCATTAAACCCCTTGCCTATATACTGATACCGGCAGCTTTATTCATTATCCCTGTGACGCTAATTGCGGCTGAATGTTCAGCAAAAAGCGGTACTCAAACTACACCTTTACTTGAACTCTATACATCTGAAGGCTGTAGTAGCTGCCCTCCTGCTGATAAATGGTTAAGTAACCTTAAATTAGATGTGAATAAGATAGTGCCGCTGGCTTTTCATGTGGATTATTGGGATTACATTGGTTGGAAAGATCGATTTTCGAAAGCTGAGTACAGTGACAGGCAGCGTAAAAATGCGGCATTTGGCGGCGTCGGTTTTGTCTATACCCCGCAGTTCACTTTTAATGGCAAGGACTTCAAGGGCTGGGATGGTTCGCGGCTGAACCAAAGCGTGGAAAGTAGTCTGAAACAAGCCGCTAAGGCAAACTTAACACTGCAAGCGGCAAAGCAAGCCAATGGCGAGATTCTACTAAAAGCCACAGCGCAAGCGGTCAAGGTCAGTGATATTAAAAATGCTGATATCTTTATTGCCTTGTATGAAAATAAACAGGTGAGTCAGGTTAATGCCGGTGAGAACAACGGCCGAGAATTAAAACATGACTATGTGGTACGTGACCTATTAGGTGCTTATCAGCTTAGTAATAAGAACGAATTTAGTAAAGACATTACTTTGCCGGTCGAATGGAAGACCCGGAATGCTGGCGCCGTAATCTTTGTACAAGACTCAAGAAATGGTGAAATTTTACAAAGCTTGCAGTTACCTTTCTGCGGTTAAGTATGGCGATGATGATTACTGCCTTTCAGGCAGGCAAGCTTCAATCTGGTTGCATTGAATTACACCAATCAATTACATCGATCAATCACTATAATCAATGACCAATGGCGCATGGTCGCTAAATCGCTCTGTTTTATAAACGTGAGCAGCTAATGCTTTATGGGCAAACCCGGGTGTGGCAATTTGATAATCAATGCGCCAACCCACATTTTTATCCCAAGCTTGGCCGCGGTTACTCCACCATGTATAGCATTCATCGGTAGTTTCCGGGTGCAACTTACGGTAGACATCTACCCAACCGATTTGCTCGAATAAAAATGTTAGCCAGTCGCGCTCTTCAGGCAGAAAGCCGGAATTCTTCTTATTGCCCTTCCAGTTTTTCAGGTCATCCTGTTTATGCGCGATATTCCAGTCACCACAAATGACCACTTCACGACCGCTAGCTACCAAGACTTGTAAATGCGGTAGGAGACGCGCCATGACGCTGAATTTAAACAGCTGACGTTCTTCACCACTGGAGCCAGAAGGCAGATATAGAGACACCACACTAAGATTACCAAATTGGCATTCGATATAACGTCCTTCACTATCTATATCTCTCATACTACCTTCAGGATGACCTTGGCATGGATTACCCAAACCTTCAATCACGGCATCCGCCTTAACTTTTGAATAGATGCCTACTCCGCTATAACCTTTCTTCTCTGCGTAATGGAAATAACTGTGATAGCCACGCGGGTTTAGCATTTCTGCCGTCAAATCGGCGGCTTGAGCCTTGACCTCCTGCATGCAAACAACGTCTGCACCCTGAGTTTGCAACCATGCATATAGCCCTTTATTGGTAGCTGAGCGTATGCCGTTTAGGTTTAGGGATATAATCCTCAAAACTTCATCCTTATTTTTTTCAAATCATGACCCAACATTCAGATCAGTTCAGACAAGAGTTTATCGCATTTGCCATCAAAAAAGAGGTATTACGTTTTGGTGAATTCAAAACAAAGGCAGGGCGCTTGAGTCCCTACTTCTTTAACGCCGGATTATTCAACGATGGTGAAAGTCTCATGAAACTAGGGGAGTTCTATGCTGCGGCGATTACAGAATCCGGTATTGAGTTCGATATGCTATTTGGGCCGGCATACAAAGGGATTACTTTAGTGGCAAGTATCGCCATTGCTTTTGCCAAGAATGGTCACAATATTCCCTATGCCTATAACCGAAAAGAAGCGAAAGATCACGGTGAAGGTGGGGTAATTGTAGGTAGCCCGCTTAAAGGCCGAGTACTCATCATTGATGATGTGATATCAGCGGGTACATCCGTAAGGGAGTCTGTAAACCTCATCAAAACACAGGGCGCCAATGCCTGTGGTGTAGCCATTGCCATCGATAGGCAAGAAAAAGGCTTGGGGGAATTATCCGCCGTTCAGGAAGTCATTGAAATGAATAAGATTCCTGTTTGTGCGATCACAAACTTGAATGACTTGATGAATTATTTGCAGAATCAACAGGATATGGCGCACAATTTGCGTACAGTTACGGCGTATCGCCAGTTATATGGCGTCATTTAAAACATAATTGATTCAAAGGTCATTACTCAATTGCAGACAAAAAATATGAAGACTGTGGTGCTGACGCAACAAAAAGCATCGCCTTCTGTTGCGCAAAAATCCTTATTTCAAAGTTTAGGGTTATTAAATATTTTGATATTGCTCAGTATGACACTGCATGCTAACGCAGAGAGCTCTAAAATCGTTAAATGGAAAGACGATAAAGGCGTTACTCATTACGGTGATAAAATTCCTGCCCAATATTCTAATACCGAAAACTCCATCATCAACCAGCAAGGCATTACGGTCAAACGTAATAAACCAATGACTTTTCAGGATGAATCTTTAATTAAGTCTAAAATTGAGCAAGATAAAAAAGACAAAGCATTGTTAAGTGCTTTTACCAATGAGAATGAAATTGACTTGGCGCGTGACCGTAATCTGCAGCTAGATAGAGTCACAATTGAAGGTTTGCAATTGCAAAGAAACAATAGCCAAAAACGGCTTAGTGACAATCAAAAATCCGCGAGTACATTTACAGCTAAGAAAAAACCGGTGCCCGCTGATTTAGCTGGGGATGTTAAAAATAATCAAGATGAAATAGCGAAGATAGATAAACAGATTGACGACCGTAAAACGTCTATGGAAGCCACACGCAAGCGATTTGATGAAGATAAAAAGCGTTATATCGCACTAAAGAATTATGCAAATGGCAGCGGGTCGGCGCCTGCAACACCTTCAGCTATTGCTCCGAGTACTCCCACTATTACGCCTGCATCTATTCCTACAACTGCACCGGCTACTACCAACGCACCACCTCCAGTGCCGCCCAGTGCAAATCCAGCCGCAAGCCCAATTAAAGCGACCAAACCTAAATAACTTGTAACTTTAGGTAAGTTGCAATTTCTTAGCTAGCTGACAGTTTTCTTTTTAGTACTTCATTTACCTGCGCAGGGTTAGCCTTACCTTTGGAAGCTTTCATCGCTTGGCCTACCAGAGCGTTAAAGGCTTTTTCCTTACCCGCTTTGAATTCCTCTATCATGGCGGGATTCGCGGCCAGGACTTCATCGATCATCGCTTCGATCGCACCACTGTCAGATACTTGTTTGAGGCCGAGTTTTTCAATTACCTCATCAACATCTATCTCACGACTCCATAAGACTTCAAACACTTGTTTTGCAGCATTGTTGGAAATGGTGTTATCGGCAATACGTTTTAAAAGCTGCGCGAGTTGGGTGGCACTGACTGGTGAAGCAGCGATTGTTCTATCTTCTGCATTAAGTTTGGCAGAGATATTACCCATCACCCAGTTTGCTGATTGCTTGGCTTCGGCCCCCGAATTTACAGTGGCAACAAAGTAAGTTGCCAAGTCACGTGAAGTGGTAAGTGCACTGGCATCGTAGCTAGATAAGCCATACTCAGCTTCAAAGCGCGCCTTCATAGCTTCGGGCAATTCCGGCATATTGGCTCTAACCGCTGCTTTATCGGCTTCTGTTACCTCTAATGGCAATAAATCAGGATCTGGGAAGTAGCGGTAATCATTGGCTTCTTCCTTGCTACGCATGGCGCGCGTTTCACCGGTATCCGGATTGAATAATACCGTTGCCTGTTGTATTGTGCCGCCATCTTCCAGCGCTTCAATCTGCCACCGGGTTTCGTATTCAATTGCTTGCGTCATGAATTTGAATGAATTCAGGTTCTTAATCTCACGACGTGTGCCTAATTTGCCTGTTCCTTTCGGACGCACTGATACGTTCACGTCACAGCGGAAGCTCCCTTCCTGCATATTGCCATCGCAAATACCGATCCATTGTACTAGCTCGTGCAACTTCTTCGCGTAAGCCACCGTTTCGGCCGCAGAGCGCATATCGGGCTCGGTGACGATTTCCAGCAAAGGTGTTCCAGCCCTATTTAAGTCGATACCCGTAAAGTTGCCTTTTGTGACAGGTTCATCCCATTTTGCCTCATCGAGCTTTTCTAAATCAAAGCCACCATGTACCGATTTACCGGCATCTTCTTCCAAATGGGCACGGGTGATATTGATCACTTTTTCGTAGGCAGGATTTTTACCGACCGCTGGAACCTGAATGGTTATCGCGCCTTTACCCACTACCGGCAGTTCATACTGGCTGATCTGGTAACCTTTCGGTAAATCCGGGTAAAAATAATTCTTACGTGCAAACACTGAGCGGGGCGCGATTTCCGCATTGATCGCCAAACCGAATTTAATGGCACATTGCACTGCTTCTTTATTCAATACTGGCAGCACGCCAGGCAGCGCGATGCTTACCTCGCAAGCTTGAGTATTCGGCTCTGCGCCGTATTTGATAGAGGCGCCAGAAAAAATCTTGGTATTAGTTTGCAGCTGGGTATGTGTTTCCAGCCCAATAACGACTTCCCACTCCATTACTTCAACTCCTCTGGAAGGACTAAGTTTGGCTTGCCCAAATTTGGAATTTGAGCATGCCAATCCGTCACTTGTTGATATTGATGCGCCACATTGAGCATGCGCGCTTCATCAAAATAATTACCAATGATTTGCAAGCCAACCGGTAAAACTTTGCCATCGCTACCGGTGCTAAAACCAGCCGGCACGCTCATCCCTGGCAAACCTGCTAAGTTAGTCGAAATGGTATAAATGTCTTGTAGGTACATCGCTACCGGATCATCGACTTTTTCACCTGCTTTAAAAGCAGTTGAAGGCGCAGCTGGCCCCATGATGACATCACATTGTTTAAATGCTTCTACAAAGTCTTGTGCAATCAGGCGGCGAATCTGCTGAGCTTTAAGATAGTAAGCATCATAATAACCAGCGCTTAATACATAGGTGCCAATCAAAATACGGCGTTTGACCTCTGCGCCAAAACCTTCGGCACGGCTCTTGCAGTACATATCCATCAGGTCTGTATATGATTCTGCACGATGCCCATAACGCACACCATCGTAACGTGACAAGTTGCTTGAAGCCTCAGCCGGCGCCAGCACGTAATACACTGGAATGGATAAACCGGTATTCGGCAATGAGATATCGACAATCTCAGCGCCTAATTTTTTGTATTCGGCAATCGCGCCTTCAATGACTTTGCCTACATTCGCATCCAAGCCTTCGGCAAAGAACTCTTTAGGCAGGCCGATTTTCAAGCCTTGCAAAGGTTTATGAAGGTCGCGAGTATAGTCTTCTTTTTCGCGTTGCAGGCTAGTGGAGTCGCGTTCGTCGAAGCCAGCCATTACGTTCATCATCAAGGCGCAGTCTTCTGCGCTTTTCGCCATCGGGCCGGCCTGGTCTAATGATGAAGCGAAGGCAATCATGCCGTAACGTGACACCACGCCGTAGGTCGGTTTTAAACCGGTAAACCCGCAAAGACTTGCCGGTTGTCTAATAGAACCGCCAGTATCGGTGCCCGTTGCGGCCGCACAAAGTCTGGCCGCTACCGCTGCAGCACTGCCGCCGCTACTGCCGCCTGGTACGCGTTTAAAATCCCATGGGTTTTTAACGCCACCGAAATAACTAGTTTCGTTTGATGAGCCCATTGCGAACTCGTCCATATTGGTTTTGCCCAAGTTTACAGCCCCTGCGGCATCAAATTGGGTAATGACATGCGCATCGTAAGGTGCTATAAAATTCGCCAGCATCTTGGAGCCGCAAGTCGTCTTCCAGCCCTTTGCGCAGAAGATATCTTTTTGTGCGATGGGTATTCCGGTTAAAGGCGTAGTATCGCCGCTGGCAATAAGTGCATCGGCCGCTTTAGCTTGTGTCAATGTCTTAGCTTCATCCAGGGCAATATAAGCATTGATGTCTGGATTGTATTGCTGGATGCGGGAAAGGAATGATTGCGTTAATTCAACGCTGGAAATTTTCTTAGCCTGGAGCATTTCCCCAAGTTGTTTCAAGGAACTATTTATCATGATTTTTATTCGATTATTAACTATTCGATGACTTTGGGAACAAGATATAGCCCATTGGCGACTGCTGGTTCAGTAGAGCCATTACCCAAGTGCGGTGCAATGGCCTGGAATGCTTCACGTTCATTGGTTTTGGTGACGACATCATTACGCAAGCGCTGACTAATGTCTTGAGAATGCGACATAGGAGCGATGCCGGTAGTATCCACTGCCTGCATTTGCTCGATTAATCCTAAAATGCCAGAAAGCTTGGTAAGAGTCGCCGCAGCTTCATTATCGTCAACTTCGATGCGTGAAAGATGGGCGATTTTTTTTATATCTTCAGTGCTAAGTGCCATGCCTTAATAATCCAAAATTCAATAATTGAAAATTTAAACGTTGCTGTTATTTTTATATCACTTCAATTTGTAATTAAGATGTAATCGCATCTTAATTTTCAACGAGATATGCGGTATTATACCTTGATTTTATGCGCGCCTTAAGCGCCAAACAGTTGTAAAATAAGTTTAAGACGTCATCTTGCCCCAGATACAGGAAAAACATAATGTTCGGTTTAATAAATAGCTACTTTTCAAATGATCTAGCCATCGATTTAGGTACTGCAAATACCTTAATTTATGCCCGCGGCAAAGGTATCGTTTTAGATGAACCGTCCGTAGTCGCCATTCGTCTTGAGGGCGGCCCGCAAGGGAAAAAAATCTTGCTGGCAGTGGGTGCTGAAGCGAAAGGTATGCTCGGACGCTCACCGGCAAATATCCAGGCGATTCGCCCGATGAAGGACGGCGTGATTGCCGATTTCACCATCACCGAACAAATGCTTAAGTATTTTATCCGCCGCGTACACGATTCACGCTGGTTCTCGCCTAGTCCGCGCATCATCATCTGCGTACCGGTTGGCTCCACCCAAGTTGAACGCCGTGCGATTAAGGAATCTGCCGAGCGCGCTGGCGCTAAACAAGTATTCCTGATTGAAGAGCCGATGGCCGCGGCGATCGGCGCCGGCATGCCGGTGGCAGAAGCTACTGGGTCTATGGTCGTCGATATCGGCGGCGGTACCACGGAAGTGGGGGTGATTTCACTAGGTGGTATCGTTTATGCAAAATCCGAGCGCGTAGGCGGCGATAAATTTGACCAAGCCATTATTGACTACATTCGCCGCAATTACGGTATGCAGATTTCTGAACCTACCGCTGAAAATATCAAGAAAACCATTGGTTCAGCTTTTCCTGGATCTGCCGTATTGGAAATGGAAGTGACTGGCCGCAATCTGGCAGAAGGCTTGCCGCGTAAATTCACGATTTCCAGCAATGAAATCCTGGAAGCATTGACTGAGCCATTGAATTCTATTGTAGGTGCGGTGAAGTCTGCCCTTGAACAAACGCCACCGGAACTAGGCGCAGACATTGCTGAAAAAGGCATGGTACTAACGGGTGGTGGTGCATTGCTGCGCGACCTGGATAGATTGTTGGTAGAGGAAACTGGCTTGCCGGTGATCGTAGCAGAAGAGCCATTAACCTGTGTAGCACGTGGCTGTGGACGTGCATTGGAAGAAATGGACAAATTGGGTAGTGTTTTTGCGTACGAATAAGCTCAGAATCAGCAAGCTTGGTTAATTGAGATATGCAGTGAATTTAGGCCGTTTCATACGGCCTAAATTTATATAGAGTAATATAAAAAAATAAAGCTTATATAGTTAATCCTTATTATAGTAAATCAATGGCGCGTAGCTTCAATAAACTGGAACAACAGCAGGCCCCGGCATTCTTTGTGCGCGGTCCAAGTGCATTTGCGCGCCTAGTATTTTTCTCTGCCTTATCCATGGCCTTGATGGCTACAGATTCACGTTTGCAATATTTGACTACTGTACGTTTAAATTTGATGGGGATATTACATCCCTTGCAAGTAGTTGCTAATGCGCCTACCGAGCTGTACCACGCCACCGCGGAATATTTTTCTACACATCATCGCTTGCTTAAAGAAAATTCAGAATTAAAAACACAGGTACTCAAGCAGAATATCGCATTGCAACAACTCAATACCTTAACGCTGGAAAACGATAATCTTCGTGAATTATTAAAAGCCAATAAAGCATTAGTGCAAAGCAGTGTCTTGAGTGAAATCATGCATGTTGGACGTGATCCATTTACTAAAAAAATTATCGTCAATCGCGGCGAGACGCATCAAATCCTCACGGGCGAAGCCGTGGTTGATGCTACAGGCGTAATTGGCCAAGTGACCCGTACTTATCCCATGAGCAGTGAAGTGACCTTGATTACCGACAAATCTCTGGCGATTCCTGTGCAAGTTGAACGTAATGGCTTGCGTGCCATTGCGTTTGGTCATGGCCGGGACAACACCTTGGACCTACCGTTTTTACCCACCAACGTTGATATCAAGCGAGGCGATAAACTCGTCACTTCAGGTATCGATGGCGTTTATCCTGCGGGGCTAGCGGTAGCCACTGTGTCACAAATCGAGATCACACCGGATTCACCCTTTGCGAGAATTATCTGCGTCCCCACTGGTGGCGTAGAGAATCATCGTCAGGTATTGCTCGTGAGTATCCCGGAAACAGAAATGGCATTACGTACTCATCACCCCGCCCATTCAAATGCGGCAAAGAGTGAAATGGCGAAACCCTACGAAAAACCCATCGGAAAACCCTCTGAGAAATCTGTAAAGCAAGCAGTGCCGGTAGATGCGGTGAAACCAACCAAGAATACTGCGCCTGAGTGAGTGAGCCTAATGCATCCGAATAAGCTCAAAACCATTTACCTTTCATTGCTATTAGCATTCATCTGTCTATTGTTACCGTGGAGCGGGATCGCATTAAAAATACGCCCAGACTTTGTATTCCTCACCATCATATTTTGGCTCATACGTGCACCTAACTTATGTAACATCGGTACCGCCTGGTTTGTTGGTTTATTTGTCGATTTGGCCACGGGTGGCACATTCGGCCAATATGCACTCGCTTATACGGTAGCCGCATTTTTTGCTGTTTACTACCAACGCCGCCTAGTGCTGTTTAATGGTATCCAGCAAGCTTTCTATGTATTTCTATTACTCATTATTTCTCAGCTAGTACTATTGATACTTAAAACTTTCAGCGGGGCTGATCCTTTAGGTTGGTTATATTTTTTGCCGTGCGTGACCGGCGTGCTGTTATGGCAACTAGCCGTGTTTTTTGGCTTGAATGTTGGCGGACGTTCACGTGGTTCTTAGCTCCAAAGCATGCGCGCAGAATTAAAAAATTATCAGCATGAGCAGTATTATTTTAAGCTCAGGCTAGGTTTTACTGCCTTTGTCGTACTGGCTTTGTTTAGCATATTGGTTGCAAGATTCTTTTATCTTCAGGTCAAGCAATACCAGCATTATCAAACCCTCGCCGAAAACAACCGAATTTCCCTAGTACCGATTGTGCCGAATCGCGGGCTGATCCTAGACAAGAATGGGGTCATCCTTGCGCATAATTTCTTTGTTTATACTTTAGAAATCACACCATCAAAAGTTGAGAATCTGGAAGCAACTATAGAAGAAGTCAGCCAGTTTGTGGAAATCAGTGCGCTGGACCGTAAACGCTTCAATAAATTTCGCGAACAAAGCCATAACTTTGAGAGCATCCCGATTCGCACTCATTTAAACGAAACTGAAGCTGCCCGATTTGCCGTTAATCATTACCGCTTTCCTGGCGTGGAAATCAAGTCGCGTTTATTCCGCCATTATCCATTCGGTAAAATGGGCGCTCACATGTTAGGTTATATTGGCCGCATCAATGATAAAGACTTGGTGAACTTGGAAAAAGCCGGTGACTTATCAAATTACAAAGGCTCAGACCATGTCGGCAAAAGCGGTTTGGAACAATATTACGAGCGTTACTTACATGGCACTACCGGTTTCCAGCAGGTAGAAATTGATGCCGATGGTCGCGCCGTGCGAGTACTCTCCAGCACTCCGCCTACACCTGGTGACAACTTGGTTCTTTCTATTGACAGTAAACTGCAAGAAATTGCCGAAACAGCTTTTGGTAATAACCGTGGGGCGCTGGTTGCCATCAATCCTAAAACGGGTGAAGTGCTGAGTTTCGTCAGTCAACCTACTTTTGATCCTAATTTATTTGTTGATGGCATTGATGTGGATAACTGGAAACTTCTCAATGACTCAATCGACAAACCATTAATTAATCGCCCATTGCGCGGCATCTATCCGCCAGGCTCAACTTTTAAGCCATTTGCAGCCATGGCGGGGTTGGAGAATGGCAAGCGAAAACCACCTTTTAGTATTCAGGATGGCGGTTATTTTACCTTGCCGAATAGTGTGCACCGCTATCGCGACTGGAAGCCAGGTGGACATGGCACTGTAGATATACAGAAAGCTATTACAGTTTCCTGTGACACGTTCTTTTATGGCCTTGCCATGGAACTGGGCATTGAGAAACTCGCAGCGTTTTCTCGCCACTTTGGTTTCGGTAGGAAATCTGGCCTTGATATTCAAGGTGAGATTGAAGGTTTATTGCCGACGCCGGAATGGAAAATGCGCCGATATAAACAGCCATGGTACCAAGGGGAAACAGTCATTGTAGGCATAGGTCAAGGTTATACTTTGGTTACGCCTATGCAACTGGCCCAAGCCACTTCTATACTGGCGAACAACGGAGTAGCCATGAAACCACATATCGTTAGCCAGATTCAGAAGGCTATAACCGGAGAAATAAAGATAATACCCAACGAGATGCAAGATAAAATAGAACTTGACCCAGAAAATGTGGCTTTGGTAAAACGCGGCATGATGGATGTGACCCTACCCGGCGGTACTGCAGCCAGCGTAGGTGCAAATGCGGGCTATTTTATTGCTGCAAAAACCGGTACTGCACAAGTGATCGGCATCAAGCAGAATGAAAAATATAATGCCAATGCCATTAATGAGCGCCACCGTGATCACGCGCTGTTTATTGCTTATGCGCCGGCTGAGGACCCCACCATTGCGATGGCCGTCATTGTGGAGAACGGTCAGCATGGCGGTTCTACAGCTGGCCCGATTGCGCGTAAAGTAATGGATTATTACTTACTAGGAAAGGTACCCGTAGAACCAGTGAACCCTGCGCCTACCATTAAAGACCTGGTTAAAAAACCGATAAAACCTGTGAAACTTGGTAATACACCTATTGCTGTGCCGGAAGAAGAACTCCATGATTAGCCGAATTTTTTCTGCACTGGTTAAACATATCGATTCATTTTTAATGGCGTGCCTATTCTTTACACTCATGGTTGGCCTATTTGTTTTATATAGCGCTTCCGGACAAAGCTTTGCACGGGTTTATGGGCAAGGCATCAATATTGTCGTTGCGCTTAGTTTCATGTGGGGGGCAGCCAATATCGCTCCAAACCAACTAGAGCGTATTGCAATGCCATTATATGTCTTAGGGGTTTTGTTACTGATTGCCGTGGCATTGTTCGGCTCCATCAGCCATGGTGCGCGTCGCTGGTTAAGCTTAGGTTTTACCCAAATCCAGCCATCGGAAATCATGCGTATCGCCATGCCCATGATGTTGGCTTGGTACTTTGCTAAACGCGAAGGCAAGCTGACGATGGTCGATTTTGCCATTGGTGCTTTATTACTGATTGTGCCTGTAGGTTTAATCATGAAGCAACCAGATCTGGGCACGGCATTACTCATCACCGCATCCGGCTTTTATGTTTTGTTCCTAGCTGGCCTGAGCTGGAAATTACTGCTAGGCAGTGCAGTGGCATTTGCTGCCTCTACACCTATACTATGGTCTATGCTACATGATTACCAAAGACGGAGAATTGAGATTTTACTAGACCCTACACAAGATCCCTTAGGTGCAGGTTACCATACCATACAGGCCATTATCGCCTTAGGCTCTGGCGGTACTGCCGGCAAGGGTTGGTTAAATGGCACACAGGCCCAATTAGATTTTCTACCGGAACGCACCACCGATTTCATCTTTGCGGTATTCGGCGAAGAGTTCGGCTTGTTGGGGATTGTTCTATTGCTGGTACTGTTCAGCTTTATTATCATGCGTGGCCTAGTGATTGCTTCGCAGGCGCAAAGTACTTTTGCTCGACTGCTGGCCGGTAGCATTACTCTGACGTTTTTTACCTATGCTTTTGTAAACATGGGCATGGTCAGCGGGATTTTGCCGGTGGTAGGTGTACCATTACCTCTTATTAGCTATGGCGGCACCTCTATGGTGACGCTGTGCTTAAGTTTCGGTATCCTGATGAGCATTCATACCCATAAAAAACTGGTGGCGACCTGATGTTGAATTTGCAAAAATGTATCGTCTTGTTATCCATTGCCTTACTTACTGCTTGTGGCGGAGAGGTCGTGACTAAACCTGATACCAAAGCACCCGTTACTAGCCAAACCAAATCAAATACCCCTAATAAAACTTCTGGAGCGGGCGGCTACTATCTGGATGACGGACCGGGCGAGAATCCACCGCCCGATATCGACGCCATTCCAGATGCGATTTTAAAAACAGAAGCCCCTTTAGTA
>JACDEP010000027.1:0-2601 GCA_013816325.1 Methylotenera sp. | reverse complement strand
ATTCCGCACTAGGTCAACGGTACACACCGATGATCGCCTACAGCCCCTATAAACAGAGGGGCGTAGCCTCATGGTATGGTAAGCGCTACCATGGTAAAAAAACCTCTAGCGGCGAAATTTATGATATGTACGGCATGTCCGGTGCGCACACTATTTTGCCTATCCCTAGCTATGCCAGGGTGACCAATCCTGCTAACGGGAAATCAGTCATCGTACGCATCAATGACAGAGGGCCTTTCAAGCATGACCGCTTGATAGATTTATCCTACGCAGCTGCGTATAAATTACGTTTAACAGGACAAGGTAGTGGACTCGTGGAAGTAGAAGCGATTGATACAAGTCCGGCTGCGCTGGCAATTATGCAATCATCTATGACGAAAAGCATGCCTTCTACTCAAACGGACAGCGCATCTAAACCTTTAAATAATAATATTGTGTCATCATTGCCTGCTGCAAAGTCGATTACATCGCCCCTTGAATTAAGTGGGGATTATTATGTGCAAGCCGGGGCCTTTAAGAGCGAAATGAATGGCGACTTGCTACAAAAGAAAATACAGGCATTGCAGCTTGCCGAAAATGTAGGTATCGCGAACGTGTATAATAATGGCTTGTACCGCGTAAGGCTTGGTCCTTATGCAAGTAAAAAAGAGGCTGATGCTTCTGCTGCTAGTATTCGTAAGCAACTTAATATTTCTGCAATTGTCCTAAATCCGTAATTCAATCACTCAAAAATACGCATACATACAAATGACCCCGAATTTTTTTAGCCGTACCGTTTTATCCCTTTTTGCTTTTTGCACGCTGGTATTCTTGTCCGTTTCAACTGTCGACGCAGCGAATAGCCAGATTCCACCGCCACCCAGCTTGGCCGTAAAAGCTTATCTACTATTGGATTTCAATAGTGGGCATGTGATTGCTGCTTCCAATAGTGACATGCGCGTAGAACCTGCATCACTGACCAAAATCATGACAGCCTATCTATCATTTAAAGCTTTAAAAAATGGTCATCTGTCACTTACCCAAACGCTTCCAGTCAGTGAAAAAGCTTGGAAAATTGAAGGCTCCAAGATGTTTATCGAGCCGAATAAACCGGTATCGGTCGATGAACTTTTACATGGCACCATTATCCAGTCCGGGAATGACTCATCCATTGCGCTGGCCGAAGGCATCGCCAGTTCAGAAGACCTATTTGCCGACATGATGAATAAAGAAGCACAGCGTCTGGGCATGAAAAACACGCATTATGTGAATGCGACCGGCTTGCCCGATCCGCAGCATTACACAACAGCAGCAGACCTTGCGACATTAGCCGCGGCCTTGATTCGCGACTTTCCAACTGAATACGCAAAGTATTACTCCACCAAGGAATATACCTATAACAAGATCACTCAGCCTAACCGCAATCGACTGCTGTGGCTGGACCCTAACGTGGATGGCATGAAAACAGGCCATACAGAATCAGCCGGTTTTTGCTTGATTTCATCTGCCAAACGCAATGATATGCGCCGTATTTCAGTTGTGTTAGGCGCACCAAGTGATTCAGCCCGTGCAATAGAAAGCCAGAAATTATTAAATTATGGCTTCCAGTTCTTTGATTCGCATCTTGTGTATAAACAAGGTCAAGCCATTAGCCAATTGAAAGTCTGGAAAGGTAGCGAAAATCTAGTAGCGTCTACAGTTGCGAAGGATTTATATATTACTATCCCTAAAGGCGAATATACGAACATCCAAGCCACTATGTCTAGCATCCAGCCATTGATAGCGCCAATTAAAAAAGGCCAGATAGTAGGCACTATAAAGTTCACCTTAAATGGCCAAACCATAGATGATCAAAAATTGGTCGCCGCTAAATCCATTGAAGGCGCAGGTATCTTGGGCCGTGCCTGGGATTCTATTAAACTGTTATTGCAGTAACATTTATCATGGCTGACATAGAACCGCATACCGCACCCCCGTTAATTGATTTTCCCTGTGACTTTCCTATCAAAATCATGGGAGAGACACAGGAAAAGTTCTCGCAAACGATCATCGTCTTGATTCAAACCATAGTGCCAAGCTTTAACGCCGCGCGAATTGAAATGCGTGCCAGTTCAGCGGGTAAATATATTAGCCTGACTTGCACCGTGCATGTGGTTTCAAAAGAGCAACTGGATAGTATCTATCGCCTATTAAGCTCAAACTCGATGGTCAAATTCGCGCTCTAGCTGCCATGCAAACCCCTATAATCGTAAAGCGATTAGGTGTTACGGATTTTGAAACTACTTGGCGTGATATGCAAAAGTTCACCGCTGAACGCACAGCGAACACAGTAGATGAATTATGGCTTACCGAGCATCCAGCGGTGTATACACTTGGGCTCAACCGTAAGGAAGTACGGCTACCTGTCAGCAGCGATATTCCAGTTGTACTAACAGACCGCGGCGGAAAAATCACTTACCATGGGCTCGGTCAAATCATTATTTATGTCCTATTAGATTTAAAGCGCAACAATTTGAATATCCGCCGCTTGGTCAACCGGTTAGAAAATGCAGTGATAGACGTATTAGCTGACCACAAGATTAAAGCCACTGCAAGAACAGAGGCGCCTGGGGTCTATGTGAA
>JACDEP010000026.1 GCA_013816325.1 Methylotenera sp. | reverse complement strand
TGGTTTGCGTATAAAAAATAATTACTGTTATCATGGCCTAAGTCTTAATGTAAACATGGACTTAAGCCCATTTAAAGCCATAGACCCGTGTGGATATATAGGGCTTGAAGTCACACGAACCAAAGATTTAGGTATCGAAGCGAATGCAGAACAGATCAGTGAATCACTGCTTAATGCGCTAACAGCCAATATAGGAAATAGATAATTGCATGTCTGAAGTTACCGTTAAAACCACTAGTCACACTGCTAAAAGTCCTAAAATTGCTGGTGTCAAAGAAATAGACGCAGCCAAGACTTCCCGCATCCCAATCAAGATTATTCCGCAAGCTATTCAGCGCAAACCTGAGTGGATACGCATGAAGGTGCCAGACTCCGCGCGTTACCAAGAAATTAAAAAGATATTACGCGAGAACAATTTGCATACAGTTTGTGAGGAAGCCAGCTGCCCGAATATCGGCGAATGCTTCAGCGGCGGTACCGCTACATTTATGATTCTCGGTGATATCTGCACGCGCCGCTGCCCTTTCTGCGATGTTGCACATGGTAAGCCTTTGCCGCCTGATGTGAACGAGCCACAGAATCTGGCACGTACCATTGCGCAGATGAAACTGAATTACGTAGTCATTACCTCGGTAGACCGTGATGACTTGCGTGATGGCGGCGCCCAGCATTTCGTTAATTGTATTCACGCCGTACGCCAGCAATCACCGAATATCAAAATTGAAATTCTGGTGCCGGACTTCCGCGGTCGTTTAGATGTTGCCATGGAAATCTTGAGTAAAGCACCGCCAGATGTGATGAACCACAACCTCGAAACAGTGCCGCGCTTGTACAAACAAGCAAGACCAGGCTCAGATTATCAGAACTCACTCACATTATTAAAAACCTTCGGTGAAATGTACCCGGATGTGCCGACCAAATCCGGCTTGATGTTAGGCCTAGGCGAGACCGATGATGAGATTCTTGCAGTTATGGAAGATTTGCGTAGTCATAATGTCAGCATGCTAACTTTGGGTCAATATTTACAACCTAGCGTGCACCATTTACCGGTAATGCGTTATGTAGACCCAGCAATCTTTGAAAATTTGAAAGAAAAAGCCCATATGATGGGCTTTAATAATACCGCTAGTGGCCCCATGGTAAGAAGTAGCTATCACGCCGATGCTCAAGCACACCTAGTTTTATAGTATATAAGGTTAGTGTAGTTAGGTTGCCGGTGATATAAATGTTCACTAATAATTAAAGAAGAATAGACATGGTTCCTCATTTGACGACTGCCTTAAGCGGCCCGCTACTTTCCTTAGAAAAAAACATGCTCAATGCCATGCCTAAAATTGAGCATTGGTTCAGGACGCAGTGGCTGGAATACGCTTCCCCTTTTTATGCCAGCGTGGATTTACGCAATTCAGGTTTCAAATTAGCGCCAGTGGATACCAATTTGTTCCCCGGCGGTTTTAATAATCTCAATCCTGAGTTTCTCACCTTAAGTGTGCAAGCAGCCATGGTAGCGGTTGAAAAAATCTGCCCGGAAGCACATCGCTTATTGATCATTCCGGAAAACCATACACGTAATACATACTACCTGCGTAACGTTGTAGAGCTTGCCAATATCATGCGGCAAGCAGGATTGGAAGTGCGTATAGGCTCAATTTCCCCGGAAATCAGTGAACCTACGACTTTGCAGACCCATGACGGCCATAGCCTATTATTGGAGCCAGTCGTACGGATTGGTAACCGCATCAAGCTTATCAATAAAGATCTGGGCGACTTTGATAGCTGTGCCGTATTATTGAATAATGACTTATCAGGCGGCGTTCCAGAAATACTAGAAAATCTTGAACAAAATTTGATTCCACCATTACATGCCGGTTGGAGTACACGTCGCAAAACCCAGCATTTTTCCGCATACAATCGCGTGGTTGATGAGTTTGCCAAATTACTGGACATTGATCCTTGGCTGTTGAACCCTTACTTCTCTACCTGCGGACAGATTGATTTTCATGCCCGTGAAGGTGAAGAGTGTCTGGCATTAAAAGTTGATGAATTGATTATGAAGATTCGCACCAAATACGCTGAATATGGCATCAAACAGGACCCTTTTGTCATTGTAAAAGCGGACGCCGGCACCTATGGCATGGGTATTATGACGGTAAAGTCACCTGAAGATGTTCGCGACCTAAATCGCAAGACGCGTAACAAGATGTCTGTGGTTAAAGAAGGCCTGCAGGTTACGGAGGTCATCATCCAAGAAGGTGTTTATACCTTTGAAAGCATCAATGACGCCGTTGCAGAGCCTGTGGTTTACATGATGGACCACTTTGTGATTGGCGGATTTTATCGTGTGCACACTGGCCGTGGTGTTGATGAGAACCTTAATGCCCCCGGCTCGCACTTTGTGCCATTAGCATTTGCAAAGCCATGTAGCCTGCCAGATTGTTCTGACTCGCCGAATGCCTTGCCTAACCGCTTCTATGCATATGGAGTTGTGGCTCGCTTAGCCTTGTTAGCAGCGGCGATTGAACTGCAGGAACACGATCCTTTAAACGGGTAAAAAGTATCTTCCAACTATGAAATTACTTTTCATCTTAGACCCCCTAGAGCGACTGAACTCTGCAAAAGATACCAGCCTCGCTATCATGCGGGAAGCTGAACAACGTGGTCATGAGCTATTTGTATGCCTTCAACATGACCTTTTTTTGCGCAGTGAAATTGCCAAGGTTAGTGCAAGAAAATTTAATTTTAACGATGAGAATTACGTTGTTCAGAACAGCCTCGAATATTTCCCAGCGGAGTTTGATGCAGTCTTGATGCGCAAAGACCCACCGTTTGATAACGAATATCTCTATAGTACTTATTTGCTTGAGATCGCGGTTAATCAAGGCGCACGAGTCTACAACAATCCTGCGGCAATACGCAGCTGGAATGAAAAAGTTTCCGTAACGCGCTTTGCCCAGTTCGTTCCCGAGTTTTTGGTAACGGCGAACAATAAATTGATTCGTGAATTTTTGCATGAACATGGCGATATTGTAGTTAAACCATTGGACGGCATGGGTGGCAGCAGCGTTTTCCGACTTACCTTGAGTGACCCAAACATCAGTGTTATTTTGGAAACCATCACACAATGGGGTACCCGCACGGTGATGGCCCAACGCTATTTACCAGCCATTCTACAAGGCGATAAACGCATCATCGTGATTGATGGTGTTCCATTGCCTTATGCGTTAGCCCGCATTCCTATGGCTGGCGAAACCCGCGGCAACCTGGCCGCTGGGGGCACTGGAATTGCACAGTTATTAAGTGAGCGCGATTTAGAAATTGCGACTACAGTGGGCAAAGTGCTGAAACAAGAAGGTTTATTCTTGGTAGGCTTGGATATAATAGGTGATTACCTTACCGAAATCAATGTCACCAGCCCTACTGGCATGGTAGAAATTGCCAAACAAACGATGAATCTACTACTAAGCTGTGATCCAACCAAAACAATGGTAGATGCACTTGAGTTTAGTATTTAATAACTTTGCAAACTTCATTTACGTTTTATTGATAATTTTCTTATTGTAGCTATCAACCATATTTTCAAAACTACAAAATAAAGCACCGAATTCGGAGCTTTATTTGGGGATTTCAATTAAGGAGACATAAGTTCCCGCCAGATATATTTCCTGCCATAAGTATTATCGTCATTCTTTTTCAATAATGTGCTGCGTATACCAGCTGAACCCGCCACCCTAGAATTACCAAAGTCATGCGGGGTGGGACTATTGGCTTCAACAACAGTAATTTTTGGATTACCATCTGCGTCATAAAGCACGTTATAACCAACAACCGGTGAATTTACCCGTTCTGAAACTACACCACCCGTAGAGGATACAGAACCGCCTGTTTTATAATCAAAATAATTAATCCAGCCATATCCGCCAGGCGAACAACTGCTACTTTGTGGTACAACGGTTGGAGCAAGTAAAACTCCATTGATTAAAAGCGGATTAATATTCATTCTTTCGCCTGTATCAGGTAAATCAGCCATCCAGCCTAAGTTAGTATTAAAATCAACTGCACTGGTAGTAGCGACACTTCTGGTAGAACCCGATTGAGTGATTATCTGAGTAACTAAGCTGCCTCTTGGGTTCCCCAAACTCGCAGTTAAGTTTGCGTCTTTAATGGCATACAATGTTTGGGTCTCCGTATTAGTAAGGTCAGCAAGTTCCAAATATTTACCTGTACCTACAAAGACTACTCGATTTCTTTTCACTGCCCCAAGCTCAGGTGCTGTGGTGATGGGTTGTGGTAAATTTCCAGGCCCTTTTAAGGTTGCGATATTGACCACAGTGCCGGTATTTATATCAAACCGCCATAAATTACCTAACAAGTCCCCGCCGTATACAAACGTCGTTAGGTTGTTTCGGCTGGCATTATCTATATAGTTTGAAATTTGCGCCAAACCGCTAGGCGTTGTTGCTGTACCCGCCCCTGTACTGATTGTACTGATTTGAGCCCCGCTATAAGCATTTAATACATATAAAGCCCCTACACCATTTCCACTCGGTGAATTGGAAGTGACACCATCACTATCTTTCGAACCATTGTTATAACCGGAGGTGACCAGCACTACCCATGTACCATTATTTAATTTGGTAATAACCGGGTTTCCGAATGTATAACCTAAATTACTGTTTTGCTGTGATGTATATTCCCATAGCAAACTAGGTGAATTAGGGTCAGTAATATCTAAGGCAAAATATCCACGCCCCCCGCCGTTTAAGCCACTAACTAAAATTGTTCTCCATACTGAAGAAGTACTTGTACACGCTGATATACATATTTCGCTGATAACTGGGTCGCCATTGACATAATTTTTATGTGCGATTGCATAATCTCTATCCGCTAATTTCCATAGATTTGGCATTACAGGTGTTGGTACAAATGCCCATATTTCCTGCATATTGGTATTAAAAGCATGCAACATACCATCATTTGCGCCTACGTATAGTCTACCGGGTCTACCACTTTGCGCTGTTTTAAATGCTTGGAAACCAGGATCTACATAGCTTAACCTAGGACCTGCTACAAAGGCTGGTTGTGACTCGGTAATATCTCCCAAAGTCGCTTCTCGATAGCGGAATAGACGGTTTTCAGCCAGATTGCTCCCCCGATCTTCGAGACCTTTCTGCCCGCGTAAATAATTAACGATACCCGCACCAACCGCTCTCTCCTGCTGCCCTCCGGCACCAGTCGTATATTCTGGCCATTGGCTTAAACGAGTAGATAAGTAGGTTGTGTCGAAATTGGGTTTTAAGGTACCTGGCAATCCACCATAGGTAAAATCAGCCAATGTGCCGGATGAGTTAAATTTTATATTACGGGTATCTGAACTATCTGATACTTTGCTAGCCATTTGGCCGATGCAAGAAGTTGCCACTTCCACCTTACACGTTGGCACTGATGGGTTAGTGGTGGTATCCAGTACGCCACCCAACGTACTACAACTAGACGCTGTTGAATTCGCTGTAGAGCAATAGAACGTTCCGTTTGACGGGTCTGCTACAATAGTGGCTGGAGGTGCACACGAATCTGCTGCTACATTTTCCGCACAATTAACTGCGTCCTTGCTAGTTTCTAGAGTATTCACGTCAATGATACGCGACTCAATATTACCGATCCATTTTACAGTGGTATAGCTAGCTACATAGTTATAATTGTCTCCGGCAGTGGGCTGCAGCGAACTAGCTGAAGCTGCAGAGCCAGCACCAACCTTACTTTGAATATCTGATAGTGCTTTCCTCAAAGAATCAGATAATTCTTTAGGGTTTCTGGCGCTAAAATAAGTACCATTGGCATTAACTGCCGCATGCCATAAGTCATCAATGTGGGCGGGGCCTTCAGTGGTTGGGGTTGCCTTTAGAAGCTCTGGAACCGGCCAGTTCTTAACACCTGTTTTTATATCTGCGAAATCTCCTACGGTTTGAGTCTTGTAATCATTGCTGTAAATTAATGTCCCATCAATTCCTAAGCCTAAGGTCAAGGTGGTCATGTTTTGTTTGAGTATACTTTCATTGCCTGCGCCTTCTCCACAAACATTTTGTCCTAAGGCCCCGGTACAATTTCCCAAAGCGCTGGTTCTTATATCGGTTTCGTAATAGTATTTAGAGGCATCGGCTAAGCTATTTAAAGTAGCTGTCCCCCCCTCATTCATTGGCCTTGGTGTAGAGCCCCCATCCATATTACCCACTGAGCCTCCGCTCACATTCAATACCTGTGCGGCTGAATCTGTATTCCAATAGCCATCAGTTGTTAATAAAGTAAAGTTTGGTTGACAAGCATATTCAACAGGGTCAGCAGTAAAAGTTGTATCTTTATGCGCATAGATACGGCCAGCCCTGGTTAAAGCACTGCGTAACGGTGTTCCCCCGCTTGGAACCGCGGAAAATAACTTTGTATACCATTTATCTTTTTGAGCTGTAGCACCTGCATCAAATTTGGCGATAGCCAAGTAGTTAGAGCTAACGCTGTTGATAGTCATAAACCCAACCCTGTAGCGAGTATCAATGGGTTTGAAGGCCAGGCTTGCGGAGCTTTTCATGCCTTGCATACGTGTGCGATAGTATGTCCACCAATTTGCATAGTTTGTCATCTCCTCAGCATAGGTACATGTAACACCTGCGCAATCAACGCGATCAGCATTCTTTGCTAGTTGACCTGGCTCGGTGTAACTGGTGACGGTGCTCAAAATATCGGTGTAAACCAAACTTCCGGGACGGTTAGATGTTACTGGAGAAACTGTCGCTGTACCGCCAGTACTAGTGACAGTAATAGAGGTTAAAGGGGTACCGGCTGGAGATTTGACAGTAACAACACTGCCACTTTTCGTAGCAGTATGTCCATACATGGTACAGTTTCCGGAAAGAGAGTTGTCGCAATCCATTATTGCAGTTGTTACATCGCTCGCAACATTATTAGCGCTGTTTCTGGTTATAGGACCAGACATGATTTCTATACCATTTATTTTTATACTGGAGACAGTCACATTGCTGGAAATACCACTAAAACTAATCGTAAACGTTGATAACGGCGTGCGTAAATTGGTAAAGCTACCTACCTGAACCGCTTGACATGTACCTGCTGCGGGAGCAGTAGCATTTGCATTCGTAGTGGAATTGCACCAGCGAATGGCGGCTGGATAAGGATAGGTCGCTGTAGGTGCTGTAGCCGCGATACAGTTAGTTAGTGCTACCGTAGTACAATACTCTCCAGCAACAAAACTGAAATAGCTCGCATTATTGACCAAGTTAGTTGAGCTCTGAGCCAAGGAGCTGCTATAAGAATAAAAAGCATCATCTCTAACACTAGTCCAACTTGTCTGGTTGGGCATGCTTGTGCCGTCAAATTTTACTGCCGGCACATATCTAATATTAGGGTTATAGAATTGGGTGTTATATACCGCATTTTTAAAACGGGATAAATTACTAGTCGTGGCCCAATCAGGGGTGAATTGAGAACCCATACTTCCTGAGTTATCCAGAACGAACATAAGATTAGGGAGCACATCAGAAGTGCTCGACCCCACCAAAGGCTTGTCCACTAGCCTAACGTTATCGGCCAGCGCATAGTTTGCCTGCAGCATATCGAAAATGAAAACTATGCTAATTAGGATTTTTAACAAAAAGCTTTTATTCATGATTTTTCTCATTAAGAAATGAAGGTCTGAACATAACTCACCGTATTCTTAGGGCCTGTTATGCGTACTGTGATTCTATAAAGTGGAGTTTGCTCATCAAAAATTAGAGGGCATGTAGGTTCATCGCAGCCTTTTTGTGATCCTGGCTTTTTAATTTGAGCCGCTACACACTCTTGTGTAGCACTGCCCACATTCGGGCACATACGTTCAACTATATATTCAATGGTATTACCATAAGCATCGACGCCACCCGTAATACCTGAGCCGACGGCTCTTGTACTGGTTATCCCTGGCTGCCAGCTATTGTTTACGGTCAAATTAGCGCTTGTGCAACGTTGCGTAGCATCGTTTAGCGGATTAACATCAAACGTAGTGCAAACCGCGTAATAACCCAGAGTCGGATGATTGGCATCGCCATAAGTAGTTGCTTGCGGTCCAAGAAAGTCTGACACGCTTTCAATACCATAACTAGATGAGATTGTTGCGGTCTGCCGGTATGATAAATTCCCTGTGATCAGGCTATTGGTGTCCACAGCTCGTATGAGTGCAACGGCTGCTAAAGACATAACAACTAGTGCTATTAATGAAATAAATAGCACTACACCTTTTTCTTTTAAATTACGTTTCATCCCAGCTTGTCCCTTGACCAAATAATATTTCTTATAGGAATAATGGATTCGTAAACTCTGTAGCGATATCTTTGCCAATCCGCATTTGTACTTAAATCTATGGCCGGTGCAGTCGAGGTTGTCGTAGAACCATCCCAGGCACATAAACCGGTTGGATTTGCAGCGGTTAATGAACTACACGCATTGGTAACATTGTTGCGTTCCAGCAATCCGCTTCTAGCTACAATCGCTATTCGCACCGCTTTGATGCGATTTCTATTAAAAGTTGAAGCGATAGGGTTAGCCCAAGCGCCCGTAGCATTTACCCACTGATTGATTTTATTATCATTTGGATTGGGCGAAACTCCATATTGCGCCTGTATATTAACGATATCCGAAACTATTGGTACTGCAGTAGCACTGGGAACACCAGCGACTAATGATCCGGTTCTTGTAAGTTGATTGTTCGCATCAATGGCATATTTAAACTCGTTCCATATCCCCAAACAGGCAACACTGTTTCCTACGGCCACATATGTTGGATTATTTAATGTAATTCTAGTTACAGCTGTTACGTTGATTGCATTAACGCGCGTCATATTACAATTTAGTGTCCCAGGGTCGACTACAAGCGCCACATCGTTAACAGCACAATTCAAACTACCATCAACTTCTACAACATTTCCAGCAGTGCCGCCTGCCTGCATCCGTGCAGGGATTCCGCCCCTCATTGTATCTCCAGCATGAACCGCCACCGTATCGCTCCCATTCGCGCCGTCATTATCAATAATCACAACAGGGGATAAATTGATAGCTGGGGTACTGGCTAAATTATCGTGATCAATACTAGGTGAACCTATCCCAGATACTGGACATTGAAATGGAGAATATTCATTATCAAATACAGGTAACCCGAAACCTGCCAACTGAACATCTCTTTGCAGGTTATAAAGCGCAATAGCCCCATTAGTTTGGGAGTCTGAATTGCCAGTAGTCGTGCGTTTTTGCTCTTCAAACACGCTAAAGACATTCATAATTACCAAGGTGGCTAGCAAACCGATCACTAACCCAACCATAATTTCAATCAGGCTGAACCCTGCCTGCTTTTGTCGATTGAGCTTAGTCATTAAAAGTAGTTCCGATATAGGTTGAGGCTTGATAGGAATGTGCAGGATTACCGGGCTGTTGCCAATCAATAGTTACAGTCACTAATCCACGAGGTGCCACAACAATTGTGCGGGTTCCGTTAGGTAAAAAACTAGAAACATTACTCACACCGGCAAAGTCCGCCAGATTACTGGGGTCAGCCCACATGCGGCCTATACTTTGCTGCGCCAGAAAACTGGCATCGGATCGATACTTGTTATCTGAATTACTTTTTATCATTGTGGCTTGCAATCCAGTTAAAGCGAGTATTCCCATTGCAAAAAGTACAATGGCAATCATAGCCTCCAGCAAAACTGCGCCCTGTTCTTGTTTTTTAACGAATAGTTTTGTCTTCATGACCATCCTTATCAATTATGGGCATCTACGCGGATCTGTACCGCTGGAAGAAAGATTAGGATCGCATAAACGTGAGTTTCCGCCTGCCCCCATAATGATTTGTAGATCTCTACTATCTGCTGCAGGTAACACCGAAGGGTTAATATCTACCGTTATTCTAATGAGTGTATTTGCTGCTGGTGACGGACTTCTTAATGTACCTAAACCATCAAAAACATAGGGACCTGCTAATGTTGTATTGACTGTAATACTAGAAGAGCCCCCATCCCCTGTAGCTCGGCTTTGAATAGTTGAAGAATCATCTGGATTTGGACAATTCCCGGCTGGGCTGGGACTGACACATACAGTCCACGCAGAATTAACCCCCCTAAGTTCCAACTGAACTCGTTGATTTCTTTTAATCGCCTCAGCGCGTGCCAATTGCAAACCGTTCTGAATTGAACTAGCAGAGTTGCGAATCTTACTGTTCTGTACCCACGCTTTGTAACTCGGTACTGCAAAAGTCGTTAAAATCCCCATGAGAGCTATCCCTAAAAGAAGCTCTATCAAACTCATGCCTTTGCAATTATTCGAGGCTTCTAACATGAGCCACCCTTACTGGTTAACCAACAGTTAGCCGTGGCAGAACCATCAAAACTAGAAGTTTTAGCGTTATTCTGATCTACGGTAAAATTGAAATTTCCCATGGCTTCAGAAGCTTTTCCTGCTGCCTGCAAAGTGTAACCTGTAGCTGAAAGTGGAGCACTGCAGGCATATACAAAATATTTATCCCCAGAAGTAGGAGCGCATTGCCCTCCTACATAGGTACGATTGTCTTGGTAATACTGTTCCAATTGAATTCTAAGACTTGCCAAGTTAGCAGTGGCTTCAGCCGCTTTACCCTGTTTTACGTAATTGGTATAACTAGGGAGTGCAATTGAGGAGATAATACCTATGATTGCAACCACTACCATTAACTCTATCAGAGTAAATCCACGATTAATTTGCAAGATGTTTTTAGGTAAATGATCATACAAACTTGTTGAAACACGCATTTTTATCTCCTTTTTCATGAATGCATGATGCAGATAAGCTTTATAAATGTCTAGCACGAACCGATGGTCGGCAAATTAAATCAGATAAGTGGCGACTAATTAAATAGCTCCCTATAACAGCAAGAACTAATTAGCCAATTAAAGCTTTGTGATAAAATTGGCTTTAGACGCATTCCTGATAAGCTAATTATTATAATCAATTCACACACCCTGAATTAGTATTACCATCGAGATAGCCATATGCACAAAAATATCGTCAGCATGTTATTTTTATTGACCGTTTGTATTGGGTTAAATAGTTGCGGCACTAAGGGGCCTTTATACATTCCTGAGAAACAATACCCGCAAGAAACACCAGCTAAAAATTAACTGTTCCTTAAAATAAGCGCTTACTGTGAATTCCTTTACTTTCAAAAACACTAGCTTATATGCTGAAGATGTTGCACTTTCTGATATAGCCACTCAATTTCAGACGCCTTGCTATGTGTACTCGAAATTAGCCTTAACTCAAGCATTTGACAATTTCCGCGCGGGATTTGTAGGTACAGATCATTTGGTATGTTTTGCTGTTAAAGCAAATCCCAGTCTAGCAATCCTCAATTTATTCGCGAACCTAGGCGCAGGCTTTGATATCGTTTCTGGCGGTGAATTAGCACGGGTATTGGCAGCAGGGGGTGACCCTAACAAGATCGTATTTTCTGGGGTCGGTAAAACGGCGGCTGAAATGCAAGCGGCTTTAAATGCGGGTATTTTTTGCTTTAATGTGGAGTCAGCTAGTGAATTAATTCGATTGAACAAAGTTGCTGTAGCAATGGGTAAAGTAGCGCCAGTGTCTTTGCGAGTGAATCCCAATGTAGATGCCAAAACACATCCATATATTTCCACCGGTTTAAAAAATAACAAATTTGGTGTGGCGTACGAAGATGCCCTCAATATCTACCTGCAAGCGGCAGCCATGAGTAATATCGCAATTCATGGGGTTGATTGTCATATCGGCTCACAAATTACCGAGTTGTCACCTTTTTTAGACGCTTTTGATAAGGTTTTAGACTTGGTCGATGCATTGAAACAAAACAATATCCATATTCGGCACATCGATGCTGGTGGCGGTATTGGTATTTGCTACAGCGATGAAACGCCGCCAGATTTTGCTGCATATGCTTCTGCCATGCGCGCGAAACTTGGGGAACGAAATATCAAGCTAGTATTTGAGCCTGGCCGTGCCTTAGTAGGCAATGCTGGTGTATTGCTGACTAAAGTTGAGTATTTGAAACATACTGAATCGAAAAATTTTGCAATTGTTGATGCGGCGATGAACGACCTCATGCGACCTGCGCTTTATGACGCCTATCATGACATTAAGGCGGTAAAGCCACGTGATTCCAGCGCTCAAATTTATGAAATTGTAGGCCCCGTGTGTGAAAGTGGCGATTTCCTGGGCCATGATAGAAACTTAGCGTTAGAGGAAGGCGACTTACTGGCCATTATGTCTGCCGGTGCTTATGGCATGAGCATGTCCAGTAACTACAATACCAGACCCCGGGCTGCAGAAGTGATGGTAGATGATGATACGTGCCACCTCATCCGAAACCGCGAATCAATTAACGAGTTATTCGCTAATGAAAAACTTTTGCCAGTCACCAGCTAATTCTTGCAATATTCGCATCATTTGCAAGCCATCTTAAGTGAGAGTAAATTTGCGTTTAAGTAAGATAAAAATCATCCTTACAATTATTTTACAACATAAATTCTAACAACATAAAATGCAATTGAGAGGAAAAAATGAAAAAGCTTTTATTAGGTTTATTGTTTGCTTTTTGGTTGTAATGCAATGCCAGTGGTTGTTTTTGCCGAAGATTAACAGAAATCGCGCCTGAAGATGATTCTGCAATTTCAACGCTTGATGCACCTTCTGCAGAATAATCAAAATTAGTAATAAAAAAAGCGAAGCTCAGCTTCGCTTTTTATTAAGTGTCAATATTAATTAATCAAAAATAACTGTCTTATTCGCATATAACAAGATACGGTTCTCTATATGCCAACGCACGGCTTTAGAAAGCACCACGCGTTCTAAATCGCGACCTTTTTGAATCAAATCCTCGACCTGGTCACGATGGGAAATTCGATCAATATCCTGCTCAATAATCGGACCTTCATCTAACACTTCTGTTACGTAATGGCTGGTAGCGCCGATGAGCTTAACTCCGCGCTCAAAAGCGCGATGATAGGGCCTAGCACCAATAAATGCCGGCAAGAACGAATGGTGAATATTGATAATTTGTTTAGGGTAGCGTCCAACAAAATCTGGTGAAAGAATCTGCATATATCGCGCCAGTACAATTAGGTCGATCTCATATTTAGCAAACAATGCGAACTGTTCAGCTTCTGCCTGAGATTTATTTTCTTTAGTCACTGGTATGTGATGAAAATCCACCCCATAGAATTTGGCTAATGATTCTGTATCACGGTGGTTACTGATAATTAATGGAATTTCACAAGTGAGTTCACCATTTTTATGGCGATGCAACAAATCTGCAAGGCAATGGTCATACTGGGAGACCATAATGGCAACGCGCAATGGCTGTTGCGAGAGATTAAGTTGCCATTCCATGCTAAAGCGCGCGGCAATATCTGCAAAGTTCTGCTCAAAAGTTTCTGGCGTAATAGAGAAGCCAGCTAAGTCCCATTCTACGCGCATCAAGAACAGGTTATTTTCCGCATCCTGATGCTGGTCCGCATGCAAAATATTAGCATTATGCTGATATAAGAAATCAGCGATAGCAGCCACGATGCCTTTGCTATCGGGACAGGTGATTAATAAAGTAGCGGTATTTTTTGCGTGATTGGTCATGGGCTAGCATGCTTAAACTATAAGCATATCCTAATATTAGTACGTACTTTAGGTTAAAATAGGCATTATACCTTTAAGTGAATCAATGCATAAAACCTCACGAATTTGAATGAGTAATGTATTGGGAAAATTGAATCAACCTATGGCTGAAAATAGTTCTTTGGATATTTTATTAGCAAACCCACGGGGCTTTTGTGCCGGAGTGGACCGTGCCATTATTATTGTTGAACAGGCGCTGGAGAAGTTTGGCGCGCCAATATACGTACGTCATGAAGTGGTACATAATAAATTCGTAGTAGATGAGCTAAAAAATAAAGGTGCAATTTTTGTTGAAGAGCTGGATGAGATTCCCACCGGCAGCACCGTGATTTTCAGTGCGCATGGCGTTTCCAAAGCAATTCGCGCTGAGGCTGATGCCCGGGGCTTAACAGCTTTTGATGCGACTTGCCCGTTAGTCACTAAAGTACACATGGAAGTGGCCAAAATGCGTGCGGCTAAGATGGAAATCGTCATGATTGGCCATAAAGGCCACCCAGAGGTAGAAGGCACGATGGGCCAAATGGAACCGAGCGAATCGCATGATGGAATGTATTTGGTAGAAACACCTGATGACGTGATAAACCTCACCGTAAAAGACCCTTTAAAACTGGCTTCTGTTACCCAAACCACGCTCTCCATGGATGATGCAGCACTGGTAATCAATGCGCTCCGGAAAAAGTTTCCGCTTATACATGCTCCCAAAAGTGACGACATTTGTTATGCCACGCAAAACCGTCAGGATGCCGTTAAAATCATGTCGAAAGATTGCGACTTGGTGATTATCGTTGGCTCCCCTAACAGTTCCAATTCAAATCGTTTGCGTGAAGTAGCTGAAAACCAAGGTGTAGAGGCTTACATGATAGACAACGCCAGTTATTTAAAACCAGAATGGTTGGTAGGTAAAAAGCGTATTGGTGTTTCGGCGGGTGCTTCCGCACCCGAGGTATTGGTTAAGGAAGTGATTGCTAAGTTACAGGCACTAGGTGCCAACCAAGTACAGGAATTACATGGCGTGGTAGAAAGCGTGGTTTTCCAATTACCTAAAAACCTGACCAACGTGAAACGCAGTACTCAAAATACTGACGTTTAATTTCAAAGCTCACTTCTTAATTCAATCAGTAAATGTTTAAAACGCCCATTTCCGCTTTAGTGCTTATCCATACACAGGATTTACAGGTGCTGATTATGGAACGTGCTGACAAAAAAGATTTTTGGCAATCGGTTACTGGAAGCATAGAATATAGCGAAACACCCCCCCAAGCAGCCATTCGTGAAGTGCATGAAGAAACAGGTTTAGATGCCACTCAATACGAATTTCAAGATTGGCAGGATTCGAACGTATATGAGATTTATGAACACTGGCGATACCGATATGCACCTGGCGTAACCCAAAATACTGAGCATCTATTTGGTTTAATTTTACCCCTGCCAATGTCCATTACTTTGAACCCGGAAGAGCACGTACGGTATGAATGGGTAGATTGGCGTGTAGCCGCGAAGCGCGTTTTCTCGTGGACCAATGTAGATGCTTTGGAAAAATTAGGCACGCGTCATGGCCTAACCCTCGCAATTTAGCTACATCCTCCCAATAGTAGTAAAATACTGTTCTGTAACGTTAATTAGATATTTTAAATTATGCAAACTGAAACTCTTTCTAATTCACTGACTCCTGAAGTAGCAATTAAAAGCGTGCCAATTAAGTTTGAGCGCTACCAAGCTACCGAGGATGCTGATTGCCAGCGTCGCATTATTGCGGCGAAAGAAAAACTTGGTAAGAATTTGGTGATTCTGGGCCACCATTACCAAAATGAGGGTGTTTACCGGCATGCAGATTACACGGGGGATTCGCTAAAACTTTCCCGTTATACAGAAAATCTGGACACAAAGTATATCGTATTCTTAGGCGTACATTTCATGGCTGAAGTGGCGGATATCTTAAGCCGTCCGGATCAAATCGTCATTTTGCCAGACCTTGCTGCAGGCTGCTCTATGGCAGATATGGCGAATTTAGCCAAGGTTGAACGAAGCTATCGCGAACTTAATAAAGTTTTGAATTTCGATACGCAAATCACGCCCATCACTTACATCAATTCAGCAGCCGACTTAAAGGCATTCTGTGGCGAACATGGTGGTATTGTGTGTACCAGCACCAATGCTACCAAGATTATTGAATGGGGGTTTAAACAACGTGAAAAAGTATTGTTCTTTCCCGACCAAAATTTAGGCAGATGGTCTGGCCATAAAATGGGTATCCCGCTTGAACAAATGCCAATCTGGGATCCTGACCAACCGATGGGCGGCCTAACGGAAGAACAAATCAAGAATGCCAAGATTTTGCTATGGAAGGGCCATTGTGCCGTACACCAGATGTTCCGTCTGCAGAATATCACCAAGTTCCGTGCTGAGCACCCTGATGGCTTTGTCATCTCACACCCTGAAGCGCCATTTGAAGTATGCCTTAACTCTGACTTTGTCGGCTCAACTGAGTACATTTTAAAAACCGTGAGTGAAGCACCAGCGAATACTAAATGGTTAGTTGGTACTGAGTTAAACTTAGTCAACCGCTTGGCTGACCAAATGAAACCGCAAGGTAAACTGGTTCAGTTCATGAGTCATGTGGTGTGTGAATGCTCGACTATGGCACGTATTGACCCTCAGCACTTAGCATGGACTTTAGAAAACCTGGTTGATGGCAATATCGTTAATCAAATCAAAGTGCCTGAACATGAGGCTAAATTAGCTAAATTGACGCTAGACCGCATGTTGGCGGCTTCTTAAATTATGAGTACAACTGATGTCTGTGACTTGTGCACACCAACTACCAATACCATTTTGTGGCAGGATGATTTTTGCCGTGTAGTGTTGTTATATGATGTGGATTACCCGGCTTATTGCCGCTTGGAATTACTTTCACACGTAAAAGAGATGACTGATTTGCCTCCGCCGGAACGGGCTCGCGTCATGAAAGCGGTATTTGCAGTTGAACTTGCGATACGCGAAGTTTTACATCCTGACAAGATTAACTTGGCGAGTCTAGGTAATAAAACACCCCATATCCATTGGCATGTGATTCCACGCTTTGTGAACGACAAACATTTCCCTAATTCTCACTGGGGTGAAGCTGTACGGGATGATAAAACCGTGGAATTAAGCACAGAAAATATAGAAGTTTTAACGCAAAAAATTAAAGCGCATATCGAATGCGCCATGAATGCAACCGTTACTTAGCGTACCGTTACGATTACTCGACCACTAAACGGTCTACTACTTTGCCATTTAATAAATGGCTATCAATGATTTCATCGATATCTTCGTTGTCGATAAATGTGTACCAAATCGCTTGTGGGTAAATTACCAATAGCGGCCCTTCGCCGCAACGGTCAAAGCAACCTGCACGATTAATCCTGACTTTATTTTTACCATTCAAACTCAGCTTCTTAATGCGTGATTTCATATGGTCAAATGCTATTTCTGCGCCTTTATCCATGCAGCAAGGCTCACCATCCTCGCGTTGGTTTAAGCAAAAAAATACATGGTGTTCATAGAAATTTGTCATTAGTTATTCTGTTCTTTATAGCTATAAGATTTTGCATTTATACAAGCATTGAGCGCAGCTAGCACATAAATACAGCAAGCAAAAACGCAGTAGCAATGCAAAAGATAATAGCGCTTATTCACCCGTGGCTAGACTGTCCTCTTTGGTAAACGTCCAAGTCCTAGTAATACTCAAAATGTCCGTTTCTTTATGCATGTCATCGGTAAATTTGGCATAAGGTGCGCCTAGCTCAACAATATGCCTTGCTGCTTGATCTAATACTTTATGCCCAGAGCTACGGTTCAACTCGATATTCTCGATACTGCCATCAGCCTTGATAGATA
>JACDEP010000157.1 GCA_013816325.1 Methylotenera sp. | reverse complement strand
GGCATACTCTCACTACCTTCTAAATGAATTATTTCATTGAGGAAGTTTGCAAACTATCTCGACCAATTTGTTTTGTCATTATTTGATAAAGTAGTGGTGGGTAACTTTAGAAGTAAAAATAGAATTAACTTAGGAGACTTAAATGAATAAACAAGTTAAATTAGCAGTAGCTGGCGCTCTAGTAGCACTAAGCTCTACAGCAGCTAACGCTGGTATCATGATCCCAGCTGGCGATTGGACTTTAGATATTGGCGGTATCGTGAACGCTTACTACACAACAACTAAATCAAGCGGCGACGCTGTTGGTTTAGGTGGTGCTTTAGAAAATGGTTATGACCGTGAAAACAATATCACTACTGGTTTGTTACCTAACTACCTATCAGTATCTGGTAAAACACGTCAAAACGATTTAGATGTTGGCTTTACTATCAGCATCAACCCAGGCGCATCAACAACACAAGCTGGTGAGCAAAATTCTCCTAACAATCAAGAAAATCGTCAAGCATTCTTGACATTTGGTGACAAATCATGGGGTTCTATCAAAGTTGGTAAAGACCTAGGCATTTTCGCTTCTGACGCTATCTTGAACGACATGACATTATTAGGTGTTGGTTCAGGTGCTGGTTTGTTAGCAGGTAACACAACAACTTTAGGTCGTATTGGTACTGGCTTCATTTATGCTGATTGGAAAGCACAAATCGCTTACTCATCACCAAACTGGAATGGCTTCAGCTTTACTGCCGGTTTAACACAAGCTTTTGATGGCATTTCAACATTTGGTGGTGCTGCTGCAACTGGTCGCGAAGGTTCTATGCCAGCATTCGAAGCTAAAGCTTCATACGAGTGGGCTGGTGATGTAGGTGGTAAAGTTTGGGTTTCAGGTATTACACAAAAACTTGAAGTAGCTACTGGTGGTTCTGAGCGTGCAAATGCATTTGATGTTGGTGCAACAGTTAATTTAGCTGGATTTGGTTTAACTGGTTACTATTATGATGGTCAAGGTATTGGTACCACAGTGCAATTCGCTGGTGCAATCGATCCAACCGGCAACCGTCGTGATTCAAAAGGTGGCTACGTTCAAGGTACATACACATTACCAGGCGTTGGTACTAAACTTGGCGTGAGCTGGGGAAAATCTGAACTTGAAGGTAACAGCACAGCTGCTGAAACTGGCGGTTTAGACAATATTGAAAATCGTATGTGGACAATTGGTGCTTACCATCCACTTACAAAACACTTAAACTTAGTTGCTGAATATTCAGATGTTAAATCTGAGTTCGAAAGCAATGTTGCGGGTGGTGATTTAGATGGTAAATCACGTACCGTATCTTTAGGTGCTATCTTATTCTTCTAGGATAAGGCAGGTTTAATCCTGTTGTAATATGAAATAAGAGAACGGCATCTTTGGATGCCGTTTTTTTTAGTTGTAATTCAAAATTGAGTAATTGTAATAATGAATCTATATCCAGTAACGGTAATTAATGATTTTTATGACAAGCCGGACCAGATAAGGAAATATGCACTTGCGCAGAAATATACCTATTGCCATGATATCAAAGGAATTGAGTATGTTTTTCCGGGTAGTCGCACTAAAGAAATTCGTGATTTAAGTTTTTCGTTATATGAAAAAATATGTAAGCGATTGATCAGTATTTATCATATTTCAGAACATGATGAGATGCGTTGGCAGATAAATACCAGTTTTCAGATTGTAGAAGGGGAGTACGGTTCAGGACTGATCCACCAAGATCAAAGTACTGTTTTTGCAGGCGTTCTGTATTTAACTCCAGATGCTCCTCTGGAAAGTGGTACATCATTATTTAGAAAAAACTCAACTTACAATGAGGAGCTCTATCAAAAAATAATTGAAGAAAATGATGAGCACTTCAAAAAAAAGGAACCCATTGATTACACTTATCACGCAATGTTTGACGAAGTGGTAAGAGTAAATAATGTTTACAACACATTGATTTTATTTGAAGGGGATATTCATCACTGCGCAAATAAATTTTTTGGCGATACAAAAATTAACTCTCGTTTAGCTCAGGTTTTTTTTATTACTAAAATTGACGCGAATAAAGAAAGCTCATTTCCAATTGTTAGAATGAAAAAGAGCTTCGTTTAAATTACTCTTCAATTCCTAACTCCTGAATTTTACGTGTAAGTGTGTTGCGTCCCATACCGAGCTGATTTGCCGCTTCAATACGGCGTCCATGGGTATGTTCTAACGCTTTAATAATTAAAATACGTTCAAAAATTTGAGTGCGCGTTTCTAGTACTTGTTGCTCCCCACGATTAAGCGCATCCATTACATCACTGGCTAATGCATCTTGCCAGGAAAGTGCGGCTGTAGATTTGGTATTGTCATCTTTTAACTCCGGTGGCAAGTCTGCAATATCAATATTCTGCCCAGGAGCCATCACTGTTAACCAGTGGCAGACATTTTCCAGCTGGCGAACGTTGCCACTCCAGTTTACAGCGCTAAGGTATTTCAATGCAGCAACTGAAGGTTGTTTGGTTTCAACCCCTAATTCAGAAGCACTTTGCTGTAAAAAGTGTTTGATGAGTAGTGGAATATCCTCGCGGCGTTCACGCAAAGCGGGTAATCTTAAGCGGATGACATTCAGGCGGTGAAACAAATCTTCACGGAACAGACCAACTTTAACGCGTTCTTCCAGGTCTTGGTGGGTGGCTGCGATAATACGCACATTTACCTTAATAGGCTGATGACCGCCAACACGGTAGAACTGACCGTCACTCAAGACTCGCAATAAACGAGTTTGCAAATCAGATGGCATATCTCCAATTTCATCTAAGAACAATGTACCAGTATCAGCTTGTTCAAAACGACCGCGCCTCGCGGCTTGTGCGCCGGTAAAAGCGCCGCGTTCATGACCAAATAGTTCAGACTCTAGTAAATCTTTAGGAATCGCTGCTGTATTGATGGCAATAAAGGGTTTTTCGCCGCGAGGGCTATGGCGGTGCAGCGCACGTGCTACTAGCTCTTTACCACTCCCAGATTCGCCATTGATAAGCACAGTAGCATGTGAACGGCTTAATCGTCCTATCGCTCTAAAAACCTCTTGCATAGAAGGCGCTTGACCGATAATTTCTGGTGTTTCTTCCGGGCCGATGCTACTAGCACCATCTGATGCTTGCCGTGTGCTTTCATCCACGGCGCGACGGATAATATCAATGGCTTGGTCTACATCAAATGGCTTGGCTAAATATTCGAAAGCACCGCCTTGGAAGGCTGCCACTGCACTTTCCAAGTCTGAATAGGCGGTCATGATAATGACAGGAATATCAGGATACTTTTGCTTAATTTCGCTTAAGAAGTCCAAACCAGAGCCGTTGGGCATACGGATATCACTGACAACTACTTGAGGTTGTTCGCGCTCAAGCGCATTTAATGCTTCAGCTACTGAAGAGAATGTCTTAAATTCCATATCAGTGCGCGCAAGTGCTTTTTCAAACACCCAGCGAATCGATTTGTCGTCGTCGATAATCCAGATAGGCTTCATTTGTATTCCTTAAATGTGATGAGATGCAAAAGTACTTTATTGTTTTGTTGCATTGGGTTGTTTTATCGCAGTGGTTTCAATGGGTAGCAATATCGTGAAACAGGTAACGCCAGGCTCACTTTCACATTCAATCATACCGTGATGTTGGGTAATGAATGTTTGTGCTAACGTTAGTCCTAATCCTGACCCGCCTTCGCTACCTGATACTAATGGGTAAAAAATACGGTCGCGAATATCCGCTGGAATACCAGGCCCGTTATCAATGATTTCTAACTTGATCGCCACACGGTAACGCTTCCGGGCTAGTGTAACTTGGCGTTCAGCGCGAGTGCGTAAGGTGATCTGGCTTGATGGCGTATTATGCGATTGCATGGCTTGCACTGCATTGCGCGCAATATTAAGTACGGCTTGTATAAGTTTCTCACGGTCGCCTATCAATTCCGGTAGGCTCAAATCATAATCTCGTTGAATTAATACGGCCTTAGGAGATTCAGCTAACAATAAGCTCCTGACCCTTTCCAGTACTTCATGAATATTGGTCGGTTGATATTTAGGCATGCGATGAGGAATTAGCAGCCGATCCATTAGCGATTGCAAACGGTCAGCCTCTTTAATAATGACCTGTGTATATTCACGAAGGTTGGGTGAAGGCAGCTCATGCTCAAGCAGTTGTGCAGCGCCGCGTAGACCACCGAGAGGATTGCGAATTTCGTGCGCTAAGTTACGCAATAGTTCAGCATTGGCTTGCTGCTGAATGAGCATCCTCTCTTCGCGAGCGATACGCAGCTGCGCATCCATTTGCTGGAATTCAAGAATTAGGCAAGCCACCGGCGAATCAATTGGCGTCACCGTACAGGTCACCGCAAATGAATGATGGCGATGTGTGCTGATCGTAAACTCATGTTCGCGAAATGGACTTTGCTGTTCGATAGCATTTTTGACTGCCGTCATCAGTATTTCACAATCCGGAAACACCTCACTGATTGGTAAGCCAGTGATTTGTGTCGCACTAAATGCAAAGATGATTTCGGCACCGGGATTGGTATAAACGACACGGCTGTTATCGTCTAATAAAATGATGGCAGTAGCCAAATGTTCGAGACCAGCAAAATGATCTGGCGTTGGTTTTACCATAGCAATACTTAATTAAAATTAAAATAATACTACGATTAAAGCAAAAGCTAGACCAACTTTAGTATTGGCCAAAATTTAGCTTTTAGAAAAGTGGTATATCTGACAACTCTACGCAATACGACTCATTTTAATTAAGTGCATCTAGCTCTTTTTGTAATAGCTCGATATTCTTCTGGTGGCTATCTACATCCGCTTGTAGATTTTTCATCTTCTCTTCGAATTTAGGCACATTTCGGAACGTAGAGGTTGAGCCATTGGCATTTTTCTTTTGATAGACTTCGGGGTTGGATTCACCTTCAGCATAATCTTTTTTAGCCTCTTCAAATGCTGCTTTTTCAGCCTCTAGCTCGCTTTGCAATATGCTTTTACGTTTATCATCACGCAGATTCTGGGTTTGCTTATTTACCTTCGGAAAGCTTTCCGGTGTAGATGTACGTTTGTTAGCGCTAGGCTTAGGG
>JACDEP010000156.1 GCA_013816325.1 Methylotenera sp. | reverse complement strand
CGTCAGAGGTCAGTTCAGCCATTACCCCTTTACGGCCCACACAGCTCACACATAAGGCAAGCCCAGCTTGATTTGTTGAAGTGTTCGCCAGATTGCCTGTCACCAGGTGAGCAGCTTCGCCAGCGCCTTCTACCAAACGGTCATGATTTGTTTGGCACATGCGGATAGAAGAGCCTTCTGGTACATTTCCGAAGAAACTTACGCTATTGGCTGCTGCATCAAAAGAACCTAGTGTGCGGATCTTCTCTACATCGCGGCTACCGGGCTCCATGACTGCAAATGGGAATTTTAGGCCGCTACCTGGCAGACCTTTTGAGTAATGATCGCCAATATACATACGGTATAGAGGCAATGCTGGCTTACCGTCTAGCTCATATACTGTATTTTTCTCAGATCTGGTGACGGTGCGCAGTGGACCATAAGGTTTCCAGCCGCCCAATGCGCCAGTGGCAGTAATCAGGCTATTTCCATACAAACCAACAGCAATGACCAATTGATCGGAAATGGTATCGTTAATCATTTGCAAGGTTTTGGTGAATGTAGCGCCATCGCCAGCCATGCCACCGAATAATGGTATTTTGTTACCCAAAACGCTTTGGAAACCAAGTACTAACTCCTCCCCATTTTGGCTAAGACCATCGCCGATAATCATCACAGTACGCAGGCTATCTGCCTTAAGTTGATTTGCTAAACCGGCACCCACCTCGAAAGAGCTTTGCGAGCCGCCGGATTTTACATGGCTTACACGCTGAACTGTTTTTTCCCAAAGGATTGCGGTGATTTGTAAACTGTCATCAAACACTCCATCAGGGCTAATCTCACCAGAGGTAGTACAGCCCACAATTTGTGCTGAAGGATATCGTGCTTTTAATACTGCTTGTAATTTGGCTTCGCCAAACCGCTTAACCGACCCAAACACCAGTACTAAGCCGGCTGTTGGTAAAGGGGAGGCCGATGGCAAATCTTTAAGCGCCATCTTAGCGGTGAGTGATTCTTGTCTGACTATCATTATTTACACCTTCACTTTTATAAGCTTTGACTGCAAGCACATGCACGCATGTATTTATTGAAATTTATTATAGTCTACCCTTATGGGGGATTGAAATATAAAAATATATAAAAATATTATTTTTTTATTTTTGTGCATAATATACCAAATAGTATTGCTTAATAAGTAAGTCTGTATATAAAATGACTTATTACATTATGCTTCATAAGTAAAAAGTTTAATGCACGCCAATATAAAAAGGAGCTTGCTGGTGAGCCAAGAACAGCTAAGTCAAGAAAAGCTTAATCCGGAGAAGTTAAGTTTGGATCAGTTATCCACAGTTAAAGTCATGGTGATAGACGATAGCAATACGATACGTCGGAGTGCTGAAATCTTCTTGAAAGCTTCCGGCTGTGAAGTAATCTTGGCTGAGGATGGCTTCGACGCCTTGGCAAAGATATCCAATGAGCACCCCGATTTAATATTTGTCGATATCATGATGCCGCGGCTAGATGGCTACCAAACCTGTTCCCTAATAAAAAGAAATGCCCGTTACAAAACAACCCCCGTAATTATGCTCTCCAGTAAAGATGGTTTGTTTGATAGGGCACGAGGACGTATGGTCGGCTCAGACCAATATCTGACAAAACCTTTTACACAGGAAACCTTAATAGACGCAGTGCAAACCTATGCTGCAATTAGTAAAAACAATCAACAAGAGGCGGAATAAACATGGCGATACAAAAAATCTTAGTGGTAGATGATTCGGCAACTGATCGATTCTTTTTAACTGAATTGCTTGAAACTGCCGGTTTTGAAGTAACAGGCGCAGAAAGCGGCGAAGAATGCTTGGCTAAAGTGGCAGTAAGTCCGCCGGATTTGGTGCTGATGGACGTGGTGATGCCTGGCCTTACTGGTTTTCAGGTGACTCGTACCCTTACTAAAGACCCTGCGACTGCGAATATCCCGGTTATCTTGTGTACGGGCAAGTCACAGGCTACGGATTTAGCTTGGGCATTAAAGATGGGCGCTAAAGCGTGTGTGACTAAACCAGTGGTTGGGTCTGAGTTATTGAACCTCATTAAAAGCTTAGGTTAGTCAATTCAGTACTGTAGTTAGTAAGATTACATAATAATTATTTAAAATAATAGAGTAACCGTGGCCAAAACCTCAAACTTACGTGAGTTCCAAGAAGCAATCCTACAGCGGCTTAAAGAAGTCGCAACGCAAGGGTCCGCCGTCTCCAGTTCACGTTTGGGTGTTACTGTAGGTGCAAAAAAACTATTGATTAATTTGAATGAAGTGCGTGAAGCAATTCCTGTACCGCCAGTGCAATCTGTACCTTTGACGCAGCCTTGGTTTTTGGGGGTGGCAAATATCCGTGGTAATTTATATAACATTACTGATTTGGCCCAATTCCTGGGGATGCCACCTACGCCAAAGACCAGTAATACGCGTATATTGCTACTGAATTCGGAAACAACCACGCAAGCGGCACTGGTTGTCAGTAGCTTGGTAGGCTTGCGAAGCGTTGACACAATGAAAGTAAAAGACACTTCAAATAAAGAAATCTTTTTTAATAAGCAAACGTACGAAGATACGGAAAATAATGAATGGCTGGAAGTGGATATAGATATGTTGGTTCGAGATAAGGATTTTATACAGCCAACAGTTAGCTAGGACTCCAGTTAACTAGTGCTTCAGCAAGAAACTAATAAAAATGGTAGTGAATCTAGTAAAAAATATATTTTTATAAAACACATAGTGTTTGTAATATTTCTATGAATTGGGGCTTAAAATGGCGTTAAACCTAGCAACTATGAAAAGTTTGCCACTGCAGATCGGCATTTTTTTAAATAACTTGAGAAGTAGGACTGCTAGTGCAAACAACACTACGGATTCAGCAGGACTAGCTGCGGGATATCGCCAGTTATTCTTGCAGATTGTTGCGTTTATCTTGTTTGCATTGTTGAGTTTCTGGGTGATTAACCAAGTACGAGTCAATGGTCCGATTTTCAATACCTTAAAAGAGTATCAGGACCTTGCTAAAGACACCGCGCCACCACCTATGTACCCATTGGACGCTTTTGCGTCTTATAACGAGGCTTATGTAGCCTCTACAAACTTTAATAATGTTAAGCGTGACAAGGCGCTAGAGAATGCTGCCAGAAACGAGGCGGAGTTTAAAGCACGTTCAGAATACTGGCGTAAAAACCTGACGAATCCAAAACTGCAAGGCTCACTCGAAGCCGTTATTAAGGCCGGCGAAAACTTCTTTCAGGTGGCTAACGCTCGCTATATCCCTGCATTGCCACTAGGTACGGTTGCCGCGTCAGCACCATTATCTGATTTGACAGCGGCTTTTGAGGTGACCAAGCAAACAGGTAATACGTTTACGTCCGACATTGAAAAAGAAAACGAATCGTTAATCCAATCGCAAACCAGCTTCATTAAGTTGGTATTGCTGGGTTTGTTATTATTGGGTTTGGTGTTATTACTGTTGATGTATTTCTATGGTAGAAAACAAACAGTCCAATCTGTGGCATTGACGAACCAATTGGCCCAAGAGGGCCAAGACAACCAAGAAGCGGTTTTACAACTACTGGATGAGATGGGCGACTTGGCAGATGGTGACTTAACGGTTAAAGCGCAGGTGCGTGACAATATTACTGGTGCGATTGCCGACTCTATTAACTACACGATTGATAGCTTGAGGGACTTGGTTGTAGAGATTAACCGAGCGACGGAGCAGGTAACATCAGCGACTTCAGTCGCACAAGGGACGTCGGTGCAATTGTTGAACGCTGCGGAAACACAAGCGACGCAAATTACCCAGACTACAGAAGCGGTTACCGACATGACCCGCTCTATCCTTCAGGTGTCAAGCAACGCGGCACAGGCTTCACAAGTTGCGCAGCGTTCATTACAAGCTGCGAACCAAGGTTCACAAGCGGTGCAGAACACCATCTCCGGGATGAACGAGATTCGTACGCAGATTCAGGAAACATCTAAACGTATTAAACGCTTGGGTGAAAGCTCGCAAGAGATTAGTGAGATTGTGGAGCTGATTACAGATATTACCGAACAAACCAACATTTTGGCGTTAAATGCGGCGATTCAAGCAGCATCTGCTGGTGAAGCGGGCCGAGGCTTTACGGTGGTTGCGGAAGAGGTTCAGCGCTTGGCTGAACGTTCATCTGAAGCGACTAAACAGATTAGTGCGATTGTGAAGACGATTCAGACCGATACCCACGGCGCGGTGGCTGCGATGGAGAAATCTACAGAGGGTGTGGTTGAGGGTGCGCGGGTTGCGGATGCTGCAGGGCAAGCACTGACCGAGATTGAAACGGTTACTACTAACTTGGCGCAATTGATCCAATCTATTTCTTCTGCAACCAATGCACAAACCGAGTCGGCCACAACGGTTTCTAAAAACATGCAGATGATTCAGGAAATTACAACACAGACTACCCAAGGTACTAAATTGACAGCGGACTCTGTAGGGCAGCTCACATCGCTTGCGGGAGAACTACGCGACTCTGTGGCCGGTTTCAAACTATAGTCGCTTCAATCTTAAAATAGCTGTCACTGGATACTGCATGAAAAAATTACCAAACAGAATGGGGAGACAAAATGCCTGAAGCATTTGATACTGGCCCATTGTCTTGGGTAAAAGACGAGATTGACCAATCACTAAAAAAAGTACTGGCTAGTTTTCAAAATGTTACCGATAAACCTGAAGAGTTTGCTTCCTTGCGCTTTACAGAAGCCCATTTATATCAAGTCAGCGGTGCGTTGGACATGGTGGGGCTGGAAGGCTGTAAGCGTTACTGTACAGAAATAGAAAAAGTGACCAGCAAGCTAGAAAAACAGGTGATTCCGGTTACCGAGGCGGTGATGGCGGATTTAATGCGTGCGGTGGATACCCTTGGGCAATATCTCCAGGATCTGCTGAATGGCATTCCAGATATGCCGACCAGGCTTTATGACACGCTAAAACCTTTAGTTGAGTTGCAGGGTGGGATGCTTGAAGAAAGTGAATTATTCTATCCAAATACTAGTTATAGCGCTCCTAAAGACCTGCCTGCCAATCCTATTGAAGAGTCTGCCGTACCAATTTTTGTTGCAGAAAAACGATCGGTTTTTCAAAAGTCTTTATT
>JACDEP010000025.1 GCA_013816325.1 Methylotenera sp. | reverse complement strand
TACTTCACCCATTTGCTGTAATTGTGCGAGCGGTGTTGCGAAAAATTCTTCCAAGACGCTTGCTAAAGCTTCCACATCGCCGGCCGGGAATAGCCAGCCACCTTCGCCATGCCGAACTAGTTCCGGTATGCCCGCAACATAGGTAGTAAGCACCGGCCGTTTTAGTGCCAAGGACTCCATAATGACCACAGGCAAACCTTCCGCAAAGCTTGGCAGCACCAAAGCGCGTGATGCCAGCAATTGCTCCCTCACCTGCTCACTGCTGATCCAACCGGTAATTTTGATGTGCGATTGCAGACTATATTTAACAATCAGACTTTCAACCTCGGCTCGCATCGGGCCGTCGCCAGCTAAGACAATCTCAAACTTGAGGCCTTTTTTTGCCAACAAATGCGCCGCGTTTACTAACAACAATTGCCCTTTTTGCTCACAAATGCGACCTACGCAAACCACTCGTGGTGCTTCTGGTATGGGCTGTGGTGCAACATTATAGAAAGACGATTCAAGCCCGCAATGCACTACATGCACTTTGTGCCAATCATGGTAATCGGCCCAGCGATAAAGCTGACTTCGCGTATAAGAACTAATAGCCACTACAAATGCTGCGAAACGGGTCTTTTCTTTAAGGTAAAGAAAAGTAGTCTTATCAAACTCTTCCGGACCGTGGACGGTAAAGCTATAACTAGGGCCGCCGAGCAAATGCAATAACATCACGACTTCTGCAGAGTTAGTTCCGAAATGCGCATGGATATGTTGGACACCCTCATCAGCCATCCAAGGCAGCATACGGCAAGCTTCAGCTAAATAAATCAGGTGGATAGGCAAAGGCCGGTCTGCCCTGAAACTAAACTTTATGGCATATTTCAGCGCTTTTAAAAATTTTAATGGTCGCGTAAATGCCACTTGGAAAAATGCTGCGAGTAAAGGTAATGAACCGTCTTTTAATACATAGCGGGTTTGGCTGCGTTCAGCTAAATCCTGTTGATCGGCTAACGGTACATCCCAGCCCCGTAATGACACGCGGAATATCTCTGTGCCTAATCGTTCAAGCGCAAGAATTTCGCGTCTGATAAAACTCAAACTCACTTGTGGGTACTGGTTTACAAAATATGCAATTTTCAATTTGTACTTCTCTGCTTTCTAACTACTCAATACTTATTGGCTATTAGCCAACGATTTTGGGCTACGGGAAATCACGCGTGCCGGCACCCCAATCGCAGTTGCGTCATTCGGCACGTCTTTAATCACTAAGGCCATTGCGCCAACTTTGCAACGGTCACCTAACTTGATGCCGCCTAAAACTTGGGCGTAAGCACCAAACTCTACGTCATCGCCTACAACCGGCACGGGGCCCCCATCTATACGATTGCCTATCGTCACACCTTGCCGCAGGATACAATTTTTCCCAATCACCACTCCGGGATTAATAAAAATCCCACCAAAATGCCAGATACGCAATCCACCACCAATAACCGCGGATTTCGGTAAACTGATGCCCGTCATGGTTTCCACTATCCTGAACAGCAGCCAATACCAAGCGGTGCCTAGTTGTTTTATTAAACCTTCAGGTCTCGCATCATTTCTGCGGCCAAACCTATACACCCATACTGCCCAAATCGACTGTTCTTTCAAGAACGGCCGCTTCAACGGATATCTCATTAAATCGGCAGACCAATCTGCATCAGCCGACATATATATCTCCCATCATGAGTGCCTTACTTTCAAGCTAGTAGGCAGAGTCGGGCTTTCAACGAGCTTTTGGTTCACATGCCCGGCAGCAAATATGGCGCCTAGCACGAACCACAGATACCAATTGAACGACAGGTAAGCCAGCATATTGTCTGAATAGGCGTTCAAGGCGAATTCCAGCAAAAAAGTGATTGCCGTAAAAACCATCAGTTTGTTGGCTTTATAAAAAGTTAAGAGCATCTTGGCGAGCTTGAAATGCGCCCAAACAAAAGCGCCTAAGCCTAATGCGCCCGTTTCAAAAAACAGCTGAACATATACGCTGTGTGCAGCATGATGATCATTGCCAGACATGGTGAAGAAATCAGGCGTGTGGTATTTAAAGCTCTCCAGTCCATACCCAAACAAGTAATGGCTAGGTTCCATCCAGTTAATGCCCTGTTGCCATATCAATTTACGCCACGCATATGAATTCAACTTACTGTAATTGATGACTTGGTTGCCTTGTGACAAATCAGCGAACCGATCACGTACTTCCGGGATCATGAAACCAATGACAGGCAACAGCACGATCAAGATCAAGTATTTGCGTTCGTAAATCAATGCATACAGGGTGAAGAAAGCAAAACATGACGCCCAGGCACTACGCGTTTTAGTCATCACCAGTAATGCCAGCATGATAATGATATAAAGCGGGAGCGTCCTGCGGATAAACAAAGGAATGTAGATCACCTTGGCTTTAAAGAAATAAAAACTTAACGAAATCATCAGCACTAGGTAAAAGGCAAAGATATTAGGATGAGAGAACGTACTGCTGATACGAAAACCTTCTGCACTCTGGAACCCTCCCGTAGCCGCATCTACAAATGCATAAGCGATCGGGATGATAGAGGAATAGAATACCGCCCTCATCCAACGCCCATAATCCTCCTCACTTTGAATCAAGGTAATGGCCAATGCAAAAATCGCGGCATACGAAACTAAGGCTAAATAAGCCTTCAGCGCCATCACGAACTCTGGAGCAATGAATAGCGTGGCAAACGAAATCAGTAAAAAAGCCAGCCAAGTTTTTCTCAACACGGCCCTGACTGGGCTAGGACGCTGAATAATCGCGATCAGCGCAATCAATATTACCAGGGCATTGAGTAGAGCTCCTAAGCCGAAGCTACCCATCTTGGTAGCCTCAAGGACGGGATCCATCGCAGACCGAAACAAAATGATCAGGAAGAATAATAGATGCCTATCGAGGATAAACAAAAAGCCAATGATAATCGCACCGGGCAGGGCCAGTGCGATTCCCATATGCTCGCCTACGCTGCTTACGAACACGGCGACGATGATGCCCATAAAAATGGCTACCAGCAAGCCCATGCCAATCAGCAAGGCTGTGGATTGGTTAGAGATTGATTTTGACGAGGTTCTAGCCAAGATTTAGCCCTCAACTAAGCCGCTGGCATTGATGGTAAGCGGCTTTCTTTGTTTAATGGCATCGACCATCCACGCACGCACGCTACGCCATTCTGTTTCTGATTTGCCATGCTTAAGAACGAACCGCAGGTAGCGATACAACATGACTGGCAATGAACGATGGCTAAGTACCCAACGGTAATCCAGCTCGCGCTCACGCACAGAAGGATCTGAAATAAGCTTAGTCAGCACGCTTTTGAGCGGTTCATATTCCAGACTAAAATCATTCTGCTGAGGGTAGCGGATAAGCTTCTCGCCATGATTACAAAATGGTGCTGGGTCAAACGGTTCCGTGCCATGAATAAGCGACAGCATCTGTATAAAATTGCGCGAGATCTTTAGTGCCACATTGGTTTGCTCAACATACTTGGTAGAACTGATATTGGCGCCATGCCAGCGGTATTGGATAAGCTCCTGCTGGATATTCTCGCATTTGCTGATCAGTGCCAATTGACCGAACATGAAATAATCTTCCGCCAGGTTCGGTACTTCTATCTGCTGGTCGGGTGGCAATATCTGCATGAAATCGACACCGTAACGGGCACCTAACCTGCGGACCTCGCTTAGACGCATAGCCACGGTAGGATGCATCACCGGGGTGCGAAATAGCGCCATGCAGCGCAGGGTATATTCATCTGCCGGCACATTGAAACTACCGATACGCTCGCCAGTTGCATTGATGACCTCCCCCAGCGAACCAACCAAGACTAAATCCTCATCGGCTTCAAAAGCTCTGGCAATCTCTTCCATGCGGTTAGGCATGGAGACATCGTCAGCATCTTGTCTTAATACATATTGAGCATCACACAAATCCAAACCGCAATTTAACAAACCTGAAAGCCCTTTTGCGTTGGGGAAGGACTTCACGACGATACGCGGATCCTGCATGGCATAGACCGTTGCTAACTCGTAGCTGCCATCTGTAGAGCCGTGGTCTAGCACCAGCAAACGCCAATCTTCATAAGTCTGGTCGCAGATGCTATCCAGCGCTTCGGCCAGATAATCCATGCCGTTTTTTACTGGGAGTAATACGTCAAAAGTAGCCATTTTTTAATGCCTTAAATTTCACTCAATTTTTCTAAAGTCTCTTGCTCTTAAATGTCACTTGCTCTCTAAAGTTACTTGTTCCTAAGCTCACTTGTTGTCTAAAGTCACTATGTCACTTCGACCAGTCCAAACCTTAAAATATCCGGAGTTCTTGCCATAGCTGTTATCCATTACCGTATGTGGTTTGCTCATCAAGCTAGCTAGAATGTGCCCATGCAACCTGTCCGTGACAATATATTCATGACGGTCAAATAGCTCGATAGCATCTTGAATCAGGGTGCTAGCATAAGCAGGCCATAGTTTTGCAAATATCCGGTTGCCCAAAGAACCCAATCCAGTCCTGTAAAATAGACGTATCGCCAAATAAAACCGCCTGAAATTTTTCTCACGCTTGCCTATGAGTTCCGGCCAATCGGTTACCGTTGTGTATGGGGTATTTTCCAGTTTTGTTACAGCTTTTTCATCATCCGTACGGCTCAATAGCAGTGTGGTTTTTGGTTGTGGCGGGCTGCTTTTGATGGGGAATAAATGATGCGCCATATCTGGCGCCAAATAAGCTTGTTTTGTAAATTGCTTGGCAAGCTGGTAGGAGTTTTCATCACGCACGCATAAATGCACGTCATTATGCTGCTGAAATATGGTCACAGACTTAGCCATAGCTTCGGCGCTAGAAAAATGAATGGTCTGCGGCAGAATGATGATGCGGTTATGCTGTTTTTCTTGCGCTACCTTTTCTCTTAATGGCTGCATGCCTGCATACAGATCACCAAAATTGCCACCACCCTGAAATACGACCACCTCATCAGGTTGTATCCAGCCCACATCAAAAGCAAAGATAGGTGCGACGATACGTGGTACTAAATTATTGTTTTCAAAGAACTTAAGGGTGCCCTGCATGATGAGTAGATCGCCGATATTACCGTATACCGGCATATCCACATAAATAAAGCTCTTATTGCCGATCAACTCCAGTAGGAAGTCATGCTGCCTGATGATACCCAGCATCATCTCGCTATGATCAAGTTTATGATCGAGCTTTTGCTCCATATTTATATACGCTTTCAAATGTTCCGATTGAACCATCATGGCTTAAGGCGCCTTATCTTTACTAAGCAATTTAAGTGCCGATTTAATGTCCTTGCCGTTCGGCAATATTTGCGGAACCGGCTCTTTGAGCACAAAAGGATAAATACCTAATGTGACGCTAAGACGTAATATCGCCCCGATTAGCATCAAGCCGCTCAGGTAGATGTGGATGTTTTCATGCGGTAAAAATGGCAAGGCCATAAATATGGGAATCACTGAAATAAATTGTCTGAAGAACACCAAGCCTGGCCTGCCGCCTGCGTTAAAACGCTGCGCCAACGTCCAACTTGCACCGCTGATGACGCATTCAAAAAGCAAGATGGCAAAAGGAATAGTCATTGACGTAAAAGCTTTGCCGTAAACAAAAGGAATTAGCCAAGGGGAAAGCGCAGCGCCGACGCCAGCCAATACCAGCATAGGGATAAAAGTCAGGCGGAAGGCATTGTTTACGTTTGTGGAAAGCTGACCGATATCCTTACCGGCGAATCTGGCATATAACGCGGTAGAAGTAGCTTCTTGTACCGCACCTATTAATCGGGACGTAGTAAACGCTAAGGCGTAATAGCCATACTCAATAATGGTACCCATATTGAGCAATGCCAATTTATCAAAGTTAACCAGCAGGATACCCAGTAGAACAGTACCGTGATGCTTGACGCCGTAACCCAGCATGTCGCCCCAAGTAATATGGCTATCTGCGATGGCATTTACTTCAGGCTGCTTCTTTGCAGCCCAAATAGCGTTCTTCTTAGCCCAGATAATGCCCCACAACATCAATGAACTGCTCACGATGATTTGCGTAATCAATATTTGTACAAAAGTCACTGGCTGAAAGAACAGCATAATGACACCTAGCAGTAATAAATTCCCAATAACTAACCCAACACGCATCAAGTTAAAGAAATATAGTTCATGGTTCAACTGGCTGAGTGCATTAAAGTAGCCGTAGCCCCCTGAAACAATCGCCATGATGATGATGAGGTAAAGCTCTTGATGCAGCTTTTGCTCACTGGATAGCTGCAAGCCGAAATATGAAAAGCCGGCTGATGTAATGCAGATAAAAATAAGGGAGAAAATGAAGAATAGTTTGTAATTAAATGTGCGCTCCGCACCTTTATGGTACACAAAAGTATTGGCTAACCCAAACAAAGCGGTGTTGCCCGCTAACGTGGCAATCAATAAAGCCCCAGACAATAAGCCGCGCCCTTCAGGACCCAAAATCCTAGCCGTGATCACCGATGTAAAAAAACCGATCATTGTAATGAACGCGGTAGTCGCAATCGTAGTACTAGAGGCTTTTAATAAACCTTGTAAAGCCATTGTTGCTTTCCTGTCTAATGGATGAAGAGTTGAATACTGGTAACTCACGATTTAGCTCTTTGCAACTAGGAGTGATTGCTGATTTGCAGGTAAGCTATTCAATAGATCTTTGAGAAATTCTTCTTGGATTTGATAAGCCGAACTTGATTCTGATTCTTCATCCAACACGGTAGAAGCGCGTACGAGAATACCGTCCAGCACTTTGCCATGAAGGCCTTCACGTAGAATTTTCATTCTGGCAGCCATGCCGTCTCCTGGGTAGGCATCACCTATGCGTATCCAGTAACTCACCGCTTCAGCACGGTTCTGGTTACGCATGAGTAAACGGTTCATGGCAACCGGTTTAGTGATTTGGTTTTGCTGCATGCTAATGTTGTTTTTAGTTTGCTGAAGCATCTCAAACCCTTGGGCTACATAACACACTTCGGGGCGATGAATTTTAATGTCCTGTTTCTGTTCACGCGCATAAGCCAATGCCAGCATCACCTGATTGCCCTTATCATTCACGTAGGTACGCATGAGCACACCATCGTAAAGCTGGTTGACTAGGCTGTTCTTGTCAGTTGTCAGGCCTACTTGGTTGTAAGGACTAGCTACCTCTTTCCAATTCTTGAATTTTGTTGGCACCATTTTCGCTAAATCAGGCACAGTAGTGACGGAGTAATATCTAGGCGTCAGCAACAGGGCACATAAAGCAGATAAGAGTAGAAACGCACATACCACTAGGCTTTTATTCCAAGACAGGTTAAGAGGCGCCAGTGCGTTAGATGTAGCTGTACTCACTTATACCTTCTTTCCATAAGTCTTCTTGTCGCCATATGTTTTGTTGACATTGCCTTTATGACGCAGCTCTAGCTGCTTAGAAATGAGCCTTAATAAGCTATCAACCCCCATGATCAGCAATAAGGCGGTAATAAATAGCAACATGCCGGAAAACTCATGAATGAAGCCTTGGCCAGCCTCATCGCCCCAGTAATAGGTAATCAAAGCCAGAATAACCACTCTGGTCACGTTTGAGGTAAATGAGATCGGTACGATTAATGCGGCCAATAGCATATTACGCAGTGGTGATTCATGGCGCATCACATTCATGTATAAAAGCCCTAACGCTTCAAGCGTAAACAGCGAATTCAATCCAGCGCAAGCATCGGCTACTAATAACTGGTACGACCCAATATAGACCACTACGCCAGACCTAGCTACGGGGTATCCTAAAAAATAAAGCAGGTGCTCGGAAGCGAAAGACACTGCCAGTTTCATGGGCTGCGTAACTACGTCTACAATAGAAGCAGGTAGCGGCACCATGAATAACATGAAGAAAAAGGCAAACCAGAAATGCTTGGCGATGGACACCCCATAAAACAGAAGCACGATGCCTAGCAAAACTAAAATAAGGGATCCGACTTCAAATATATATAGCGATTGCGACCGGCCTACAATGAATAACACACAACCTAATATCAATATGGGCCAGCCCAATTGCGGTGCAGGTATCGCTACAAAGTTCATCGCGGCAAGTTGCTTTGCCTTGTAATAAAAGAACCACGCAGATATCGCTAATACAATGGGGCCGTGCCCCTGTTGATCCGTACTCCAGATGCCTTTGAACAGGTCTACAAAACTTGGGATATACATCACCGCCAAGCCAAGCAGTACGATCAACAACGCTCTTAATTCGATGAAATTGAATTTAGTGACGGAAGTGTTGATGTAGTTAAGTTTCGAATGTAATTTAGAGAGATAGGCATTCATGTGGATTAGCTATTGGGTTACCTAACTCGACGCTTGGTGTTAATGGGATAAAGGGACTTCATGATAAAAAGGACTTAAAAATCATTCACCACAGCACCCACAATCGTCACACCGGACACCATGAGCTGATCACGAATATTTTCCAGTTCTGCAATTCTGGTTTCGTTTAATTTAGATACCAGTAAAGCACCCCCACAACGCCCGGCAACAGCTTGGGCATCTGAAGTATTATTAGCAGGGGCAGTATCAACAATTACAATATCGTAATGAGTGGTTGCCTGATTAATAAAATCAGTAAAAATTGAGCGGCTTAACAATTCTTGCGGATTAGGCGGTACTGTACCCGCACCTAACACCGTTAAATCTACGAATGAATCGATCTTGGTCATTACAGCTGAATCAGCCCGACCTACTAAAATATCGGACAAGCCTCGTCGCTCAGATAAGTTGAAGATCTTGTGCTGTGTAGGATTTCTTAAATTAGCATCGACTAAAAGGGTTTGCTCTCCCAATTGCGAAAACACCACCGCCAGATTTGCAGCAAGGGTACTGCAGCCATCACCTTCGCTTGCTGAAACGATAGCCAGAGATTTATTACCTTCATTAAACCAGCGCAGTATCAATTGGCTGCGCAGTGCGCGTAATGCTTCCACTTGGCGTGAGAATGGCTGATATGCGGCTACCAGATCTTTACTGAAAGCACCTTGATTAGCTTGCAAATAGGGATAGTCAAATTGCAGTGATAAGGCCTGGTGAATATCCGCCTCTGTAACCATGCCTAACCTTTGTGCCGCCACACCAAAATGCAAGCCTTCCGTTTTCTGCAAACGCAAGATGCGTTCTGCATCTTCCGGTGTAATTTTGCCTAAATCCAGCAATAATTTACCTATGCTGGCATCTCGGTAAAGTGTTCTTGAAACCTGCATAGAGTCATTCTTACTATTTAAATTAGCCATTTATGTTCCCTTTAAGCTGTGTCGTCATTCAAGCTAGCTTGTCTTAAGCTGTTAGCAGACCCGCATTATTTCTGGGGAAAAGTCTTCTTGATTTATGTTTGGGCTTGCTTTCAATAATCGCAAATACCGGAACACCCAAGATATTGGAAATGTCATCGCGACTACGTACACGTCTATCCAGCAACTCTGCGAATAGACCAAAACCTATACCTAATATCCCGCCTAGCATAATTGCCATCACCAAGCTCAAAAGCATCTTAGGGCTATTAGGTTTGAGGGGCGGGATTGCAGGATTCAGTATCGCAATATCACTTTGGTTAGATTGGCCTTCAATACTGGTTTGGCTAAAGCGTTGAGTAACGGCATCCATGGCTTTCTGAGCTGTGTCCACATCTTTTAGCAACACACCCATGTCCACCCGCGCACGGTTAAGCTCAAGAACTCGTTTCTTTTGCATCTCAACTTGGATACGCAACTCTGATTCGCGCTGCTGATTGATGCTAGATGAACCATTGACACTCGTAGCAGTGCTATGTATTTCTGCGTTTAATTGAGACTTGATTTTGGCTAATTCACTAGCAGCCGATTGATATTGGGGATGATTCTTACCCAAGCGTTCGGAGAGGTCAGCCAATTTGCTTTCTGCACGTCCCGCATCCACTTTGAGACTTTGTATCACAGGACTTAGCGCTACGTCAGGAGAATCAGCTGCGTTCCTCATCGCATTATTGCTGCGTGATCTCGCCTCTATAGCGGCTGACTGCGCGATGCTTAATTGCGTTGATAGCTCATTCAGGCGCATATTTTCTACGTCGAAACTTTGCTCAATATTTGTGATGCCATGGTCTTGTTGATATTTAGATAAGCGGCCTTGTGCTTGTTCTAAGTTGTCACGCAAGGTTTTAATCTGCTCACCAAAATAACCGGCGGCTTTCTGTGCTGGTTCTACCTTTAACTGCACACTGGTAGCTTGATAATTGTCAGCAAAGGCATTAGCTACCGCAGCCGCAAAATTCGGCTCTACCGCATTAAATGAAATTTCCAGGACACTACTTTCTTTTGAAGGCTTAACATCCAGTTTCTTTAATAGCAATTCTGCTAACCAGTTATTAATATCACCTCTGCCGTCGGTCGCCTTTTGGAATTGCTCTTCTGTACGTGGACTTTTTGCTAAGCCTAATTTTTCTACCACTTTTAAAGCAATATTCTGGCTTTGAATAATATCAACCTGTGTTGCCATATAGCCTGGCATCAATTGCGCAGGTAGTATCACCCCCGTCACCGGATCCATCCCTTTATAATTTAACAATAGCGAGGTGGTTGCCTTAAAGCTTTTTGGCAGCATTAGCGTCACTGCCATCGCAGTCAGTACGATCACGACAAAAGTCACTAAAATGATTCTGAAACGCGCTTTAAGTATGAGTAAAAACTGTAGAAAATTCATAGTTGCCTTTTAAGTGTCCTTTGAAAGCTGGCCTTAAACCAGCTCTCTTTTTAAACAAACTGTCTTTTAAAACAAACTTTCTTCCACGAAAAGAACATCGTCAGGTTTCATCAACTCTGTCATTTTTGGTGTGGTTTTATCAATCGCACCGCCATCGTTACGGCGATATAACTTAATGTTACGTTGGGTACCACGGATTGTCGGACCACCGCCTTGTGCTAGCGCCTGAACTACGGTCATATTGCGTTCCACACGGTAGCTGCTCGGACGTTGAACTTCGCCATAGATATAAAATACTGGAGCACGATGCACATAAATTTGGTCTCCGGCTGTGACAAAAACATCACTGGTGTCTTTTGCCAAGAATAGTGCGGGTATATCAACCTCTTGTTTAAATGGTTTGCCATCACGTAGACCGGTAATCACTACCGTATCAGCTGCGGTAGGTACCATACCGCCGGACAATGCTAGCGCATCCACCAAGTTCATTTTGCCGCTTTCAAGTGGAAAGCGTCCTGGGCGCAATACTTGACCAATAATTGAAACCTGGTTGCCCGGGGTGACATAAATCACGTCACCGTTGCTGACCATCACGTCTTCAGCTTTTTTTTCGTTCAAGAATAATGAAGCGATATCCAACTCATATTTATAAGGCTGTCCATTACGTAAACCTGACAATACCGCCGTACCATTTCCAGCGACGGGCGCCACGCCACCGGCTGTCGCAATGATTTCGCTAAGATGGGTATTAAAGGTTTCTAGTGGATAACGACCCGGCCTGTTTACCATGCCTAACACGGCCACTTGGTTGCCACGCACTTGCAGGAGAACGATGTTTACCTGTGGTTTTTTTACAAAACCGCCTTTGATCAATCCTTGTGCTACCGTCTGCTCTGCTGCCTGTATGGTTTTGCCACCTACTTTGATTTCACCAATCAACGGATAAGTGACGGTACCACTTTCTGATACGCGCGTTTCTACTGTCATTTCCGGATTCTGGAATACATTGATACGGATAGAGTCACCAGCGCCTAACAGGTAATCGACATTTTCATCGGCTACTGCAGGATTGATAAACATTAAGGGCATGGCACACAAGCTAATTAAAGCTAAAAATTTGGATAAACTCTGTTTCACGATAGGTTCCTTTGTATTAAATTAACAAGGTCAAACATTATTTTACGGTGTCGAGATTCACTTCAATCCTGCAACACCCTCTTCTATGGACAATTGTTTATTGGCTTTACTTTCGACTTCTTTTGCTATCGCTTTAGTGTCCACTTGGGTAGTAGTCGCCGTTGCAACTGGGGCTGTCTGGGGAGCATTATTCGCGACGGCAAATTCACCTACATATTCCACTTTTGCTTCTTTGCGAAATTGTTTCATTTTCTCATCAACGATTTCCTTGCCGCGGGTATGAACAAAGAAACTCTTAATGAATGGTGTGGCGGCAGCCAGGTCAATGGGTGAGTTTTCAGCTTTTACAATATGAATTAAGTGAATCGCATTGCCCGCTTCGATGATGACGGTATCACCTTCTTTTGCGTCTTGTAGCTTAGGCAACATCGTTAATGGTATTTGTTCGGCAGGGCGCGTATATGAGCCGCTAGAGTATTTAACGCTATTATCTTTGAGCCAGTTTGCGATTTCTGGCAAGGTTTTTTGCTGGGCAACATCTTCTTTTAATGTAGCCAATATTGCATCGTTTTTCCCAAGACCTATATCATCAAAGGTATAGATACGACGATTAGAAAACAAAGCAGGATGGTCAGTAAAATAATGTTTGACTTCGGTATCGTTGATTTTCGAAGAACTCGTTACCAATTTCTGTAGATATGCATTGGCCAATACTTCTTTTTTTGCCGCCTCCATGGCCATGATCACTTCCGGTGTGCGATCTAAGCTCTCTTTGTTCGCTTTTTCTACTAGGATCTGCTGGTCTATGAGCTTATCCAAAACTTGCTTACGCATAGTGGGCGCATTTTCCGGTGTTATATTCGGAACACCTTTTAATAGCAGGTTAACTTCATGCATAGTGATTTCGGTATCATCGACCTTAGCCACTGTCTGTGTAGAAGCCTTCTTATCACCCCCCTTACCACATGCTGTTAATGCAACCGCAATTAAAACAATCGAGAGAGTACGTCCCACATAAAAAGACCTATACATAGTTTTTCATACCTTTAAAAATTAAGTTGCCCGTAAATACTGGCAATATTGGCGGAATAATCCCTATCCAAAAAATCATTGGAATTTCTTACATCATGTTGCAAAGCCACACCTACTTTAATGGTGCTACGTGGCGTCCAATCTGCACCAATGGCGTAATAAACTCCACTATCAACCCTAGTTAAAGGGCTTGTGTTATAGCCATCCCCTAAAAATTTACGTTTACTGGCTAAGGCAGTCGCAGTGAGCGATACCTTAGATGTAATGGCCCAAGTAGGCTTAATAGACAAGGTATCAATCGTGTTATAACTACTAAATTGGTCTTGATATGACGCAATTCTGCGTGATATATCTACAGCCAGATTTATCTTGCCTGTAATGTCCCAAGCATAATTGATGCCGCCAAAATAGCCGGAAAAATCACGCACGCTATACAAGTCGTCGTCACGGGTAACATGGCCAAAATTAGCACTGGCTTTGGATTTTCCGGAAATAAGCCAAAAAGCACTTAATTCTTCTTCTTTTTCTTTAAATCCCGAGCTAATCAAACCAAATGCACTTTCAGCTTGCTCACCATTACGGTTTTTATGCTTGAACATAATGTAACTATTAGAAGGAAACGTATATTTAGCACCCAATTCAACTTGATTTTGCTTGTAACTGGTTTGCTGAATGAAAGGTTGGCTATTTTCTACATCTAACTTGCTATAACCGCCTACTAAGTGCCAAACGTTATGTGGTGAATAATCAAAGTTAAATATATGCTCTTTAGTTACTCGCATATTCTGATTAAAAGTTTGGTAATCTAAGAATGGCACCAAATCAGTAGTGCGTTTTGTAGATAGGGTGCCGGTTAAACCTGGTGTAATCGCCCACAACCACGCCCCAAAATAGTTATTCGCTTCAAAATTCAAGAATGTAGCGTTATCGTACTTCACGCTCTCATGGGTGTAATCAAATTTGAATCTTTGTAGGGAGTAATCTTTATCAATAGAGAAACCAACATTAGAATCCCAGATATTGTCTGAACGCTCGGCATTGGGGGGCTGCTGGCCATCCGGTAAGCGGAACAAGTTACTGTCATGCTCATAATGGGAGTCCAAGATGATATTAAAAGTATCATCTTTATCTGCAAATGCTGTTGTTGTATATAAACCCATATATGTCAAAGTTGAACCCATTAATACCGGTACAAGAAATTTTCTCCCCAAACTTAAAGTCATTACCAATCCCCTTTTTCAGCACAAATTTATATAAATACCACCCTATTTTAGATGTTTTGTCATTTATATCAATGTGCTGTGCCTGCTAAATGCAAAATCCATTAAAAATTACTAATTCAGCATGGCATTTATTACCCTAACTAACGGTTTAACTTATTTAAACAAACCGTCAGTCAGCTTTGTAACTTTCAACTTTTTAAGGTTTGCTTTCTTTAACTGTAAGCAATTGCGTTAATTAGTTCTAAGAATTAACTGCATCATAATTACTTTTTAAAGATTGCGAAATCGGCGGTTTCCTACAAAAACATAAGAATTCTCCTACACGGAGTTCAGAATTCACCTATAAATAAATGTAAGACAAATGGCTATATTAGGTACTTCGAAGAATTCTAGTTTAAGAAGAATTGGTCTATGCCAATAAAAAACAAAAATACATATCTGCTTGGTACATTCTTTGCATATTTGCTTGATGTAACGTTCTTGAAAGCCATCATAGTGAGGGTACAGGGCGCTCACAATAGTCCAAATGCACCAATGTGTGAGGTTTATACGAATTTAGTGCATCGTTTACCTAGAGGAAAAATGCCATGACGGCTAACTTACATTCGGTGAATAAAGTTTTTAGCCCCCCGCCACCCGCTAAGCATGCTAGGTTTAGTGTGGAGAGCCTGAATACGCTCGTACATAAATCCCTGCATATTCATTCACATTTTGATCTACTCATGTGGTTACAAGGCGATATTCAACCTTATATCCCCCATGAACTCATGATTGCGGCTTGGGGTGACTTTACTTCAGGCGCTATTTATGTGGATATTATTTCAACGATACCGGGGGTCAGGACTAAACAAATAACCAATGATAAATTGATTACTTTACTGCGAAGCCTATTTAAACACTGGGAAAATCACTCTAAAACGCCTTTTACTTTAAATATGACCAAAGGCATTTTTCATGACACGCAATTAGGTTGCATTGAAGCAGATGCCAATCTAAAAAACATGAGAACAGCCTTGGTGCATGGCCTTAAAGATCAGCGCGTAAGTCAGGATTGTTTGTATGTCTTCATTGATTCGTCTGAAATAGTACCAACAATTTCACGAAAAATGGCTGGCGTACTCGTTCCTTATATAGATTCGGCATTAAGGCAACTGGATCATTTGCCAAACCAGACTTTGCAAGCCGTCCTCCCCGCGCCAGAAATCGTAGGTGTACTATCAAATAGGGAGTCGGAAATCATGGACTGGGTAATGATGGGTAAAACTAATCAAGATATAGGCATGATTCTAAATATCAGTGCTTTTACCGTCAAAAATCACTTGCAACGCATCTTCAGGAAATTAGATGTACTGAACCGTGCCCAAGCCGTTTCTGAATATAACCGTATGTACCAAATTTAAGAATATGAATAACTCTATTCCCCTGATTCGTCGAGCTTCAGGTATTACCTTAGCGCGCGATAATATTCTTTCAATTACTGAATCTCTTTCTGAGCCACTTTTTGCAGTTTTTGCTTTATGGATAGTGGCAGTCGTGCAGGAAGGCCAAATCAGCCCTATTTATCTTTTTCTATCTATTGTGCTATTCCTGTTACTTTATCCTGGTCGAGGCAAAGTCTCGCTGCCCCTAAGTAAAGCATTGCAGGAAATACTATTTACTTGGGTAGTATTGTCTAGTCTTCTACTACTCTTTGCTTCCAGCACACATTACATTTATTTATTTACTAAAGAAACGATCATTCTGTGGGTGATTCTGACTCCAAGTTTACAAATATTAGGGTTAGTAGCACTAAAGTTTATTGCGCCTTTTATCATCAGACTGCAGGGCCCCATGAAATGTGCAGTGGTTGCGGGCGTTAATGAACAAAGTATTGCACTGGCAATGCGCCTGAATGGCATGAATTATAAAACCACTAAAATTGTCGGATTTTTTGAAGATAGAAGTCTAGAACGTGTGGCGGCTGAAACGGATATTGGCGTAATGCAGCGTGGCGAATTGGACGCGCCTATTTTAGGTAAAATTGATGATATGGCCGCTTATATCAAGCGTCATCAGACTCATATGATTTACCTTTCACTTCCGATGTCTAGCCATCCCCGCGTATTGAAATTGCTAGATGATTTGAAAGATACAACTGTATCGATTTATTTCATTCCAGATATTTTCATGAAGGATTTAATCCAAGGACGCATGGACCAAATTGATGACATTCCCGTGGTGGCTGTATGCGAAACTCCGTTTACTGGGTTAAATGGCATGGTCAAGCGTGTAGCAGATTTTTGTTTTGCTTTAGCTATATTGATATTGATTATGCCGGTATTGGTTGCCATTGCTATCGGCGTTAAATTGAGCTCACCAGGTTCAATTATTTTTAAGCAACGCCGATATGGCTTAGACGGTAGAGAGATTCTTGTCTATAAATTCCGCTCCATGACGGTGTGTGAGGATGGTGGTCAAGTCAAGCAGGCTACCAAAAATGACCAAAGGGTAACTAAGTTTGGCGCTTTTTTACGCAAGACTTCACTAGATGAATTGCCACAATTTATCAATGTACTGCAGGGTCGCATGAGTGTTGTAGGCCCGAGGCCGCATGCCGTTTCGCATAATGAGATGTATCGCAAACTTATCAAGGGCTACATGATCAGGCATAAAGTTAAACCTGGCATTACAGGCTGGGCACAGATCAATGGCTTAAGGGGTGAAACGGAAACCCTGGATAAGATGAAATCACGTATCGATTATGACTTGGATTATTTGCGTAACTGGAGCCCCAAGCTGGATATGTATATCGTTCTGAAAACAATTTCTGTAGTGCTTGCTGGCGAAAAAAATGCCTACTAATCCTGAAATAAAATAAATCATTCTAGATACGTATTTTCAAGACTAACAAGCTAGCACGGGTTTAGCGACACTAATCCTTATGATACTAATAGGAGGGATTGCACGGCAACCGTTGCACTTTACCCACCTCCTTAAATAAAAATCGTCCATGGCCTTGTTTATGGATTGATGCTGCTACTGGCTATTTTGTCTTTTCCTCACACACGAAAACCTATTTCATTTATCTCAATCGTCATGATAGGAATGCTGGAGGAGATTCAGCAAATCTAATTTACCTGGCAGGTCTGCTGGATTGGATGATCTATCAGCTGATATATATTAGGTTGCCTCATGATCAGCTTGATAGTTAAATACTTACGTAAAAATAATCGTAAGTCTGTATTGAATTTGAACCAAAAAAAACCTCACCAATCGGCGAGGTTTTTTCTTTAGGATAAACTAACCTAATTTACGACGGCGAGCTACAAAGCCAATCATGCCTAAACCAGCCAGTAACATGCCATATGTTTCTGGTTCTGGCACTGGAGACACCAATGAAACTGTGCCATTGTATGTACCTGCACCTGAAGCGATACCAGCGATGTGGAGAAAGTAGTTACCAGCAACGTTGGTGCTTGTAAGGCCACCTAGAGCAAGCCTAGGACCGAAGTTACCAAATGTACCTGTTGCTAGTACTGTGGTCATATCAGATGCAAGCAAATCAAATGCAGAAAATGAGACTTTTTTTGTGCTAGTAGCATTAATGCCAGCCACTAAATCACGTGTGCCTTCAAATGAAAGTGAAAGGTAATCACTGAAGGTCGTAGCAACTTTTCCAACACTATCAAATTGATAAAGCTCAGAACCTGCAGCAGGATCCAAATCAGCAGTTTTAGTCACTGCAGCTTGTGCAGAAACAGATGCCAATGCAAAACCTAAAGCCATGACCCAAGGTTTTAATTTCAAAGATTTCATAATATTCCCCTATAAAAAAAGTAAGACAAAAAGTAATACAAAAAAACTTAAATTCTTGTTCGGCAGGACTTACTTGACGCTATAACATCCCTATCTAAACC
>JACDEP010000155.1:2519-5245 GCA_013816325.1 Methylotenera sp. | reverse complement strand
GTACAGTATCCAAGGCTTGCTATTAACTAAAGGCGCTCGCGCTGCGGTTGAAGCTGCTGGCGGTAAAATCTTAGAAACAGCTTAAGAGTATCACTTTGGCACAAGATAGTTTATTAAAAACAGTAGGCAAGATGGGCGAACTTAAAAGCCGCCTGCTTTTTGTACTTGGCGCGTTGATAGTTTATCGCTTAGGTGCACATATTCCAGTGCCAGGTATTGATCCTGTGGTATTGGCAAAGCTGTTTGAGTCACAAAGCGGAGGCATCTTGGGCATGTTTAACATGTTTTCTGGTGGCGCGCTTTCAAGATTTACAGTATTTGCCTTAGGTATCATGCCTTACATTTCTTCATCAATCATTATGCAATTGCTCGCTGCGGTATCGCCGAAGTTAGAACAATTGAAAAAAGAAGGTGAAGCAGGGCGCAGGGCTATAACGAAATATACGCGTTACGGTACGGTAGTTCTGGCAACATTTCAGGCGCTAGGTATTGCGATTGCGTTAGAGGGCCAGCCTGGCTTAGTGTTAGATCCGGGTTTGGCATTCAGGCTTACAGCGGTAGTCACGTTAGTCAGCGGTACGATGTTTTTGATGTGGCTTGGTGAGCAGATTACAGAACGTGGTATTGGTAATGGCATCTCCATCATCATTTTCGCTGGTATCGTAGCGGGCTTGCCTAGGGCAATCGGTTCTACGGCGGAGATGGTGAATACAGGAGCATTCAGCATTCCGTTAGCGTTCTTCCTTTTGATTGCAACAGTATTGGTAACGGCATTGGTAGTATTTGTAGAGCGTGGACAACGCAAAATTACAGTGAACTATGCGAAGCGCCAGGTTGGTAATAAAGTGTATGGCGGCCAAACTACCCACTTGCCATTGAAGCTAAATATGGCGGGTGTGATTCCTCCAATATTCGCATCAAGTATTATTTTGTTTCCAGCGACGCTGGCTGGTTGGTTCGGTAGCAGTGAAAGAACGTATTGGTTGAAAGATATCGCAGCTGCGATATCACCAGGCCAGCCTATCTATATCTTGCTGTTTGCTGCTGCAATCGTGTTCTTTTGTTTCTTTTATACTGCTTTGCAGTTCAATCCAAAAGACACGGCAGACAATTTAAAGAAAAGTGGTGCGTTTGTCCCTGGTATTCGTCCGGGCGACCAAACTGCTAGGTATATTGATCGCATTATGGGTCGTTTAACTTTAGTAGGCGCAGCGTACATTACCTTGGTATGTTTACTGCCAGAGTTTTTGATTTTGAAATTTAATACACCGTTTTATTTTGGTGGTACATCGTTGTTGATTATTGTTGTGGTAACGATGGACTTCATGACACAGGTGCAATCACACCTCATGTCGCACCAATATGAAGGCTTGCTGAAAAAAGCTAATTTTAAGGGTAATGCGCAAAGCGCTAAATAATCTTTATCAATGGCTAAAGAAGACAGAATTGAGATGCAAGGTGAGATTTTAGAAAATCTCCCCAATGCAACTTTTAGAGTTAAGTTAGAAAATGGACATGTTGTTCTAGGTTACATCTCAGGAAAAATGCGTATGCACTATATTCGTATTTTGCCAGGAGACAAAGTAACCGTAGAGATGACACCTTATGATTTATCTCGGGCAAGAATTACTTTCCGCGCTAAATAGTGGTCGCCATAACATAAAATTAACACAGTAGTTTAAGAAGTGATGGAGTGAAAAATGAGAGTTCGTGCATCAGTAAAGGCTTTATGCCGTAATTGTAAAGTTGTTCGTCGTCGTGGCGTTGTACGTATTATTTGTACAGATCCACGTCATAAACAACGCCAAGGTTAATATTCGCTTATTCGAATGAGAATAAGCTAATTGATAAAAGTTAGTTTAACTGTTAAAATATTTGGCTTTTTTAAGGCAATAGATTTCCGGCTGTAACAACTTGTAGTAAAAATTAAGTTTGCCTAAATTTTGGAGTAGGGTATGGCGCGTATAGCAGGGGTAAATATCCCAAATAACAAACACACTGAGATTGCATTAACTGCGATCTTTGGTATCGGACGTAACACAGCACAAAAGATCTGTGCTGCGGCTGGTGTTCTAGCAACTGCAAAGATCAAAGATCTTAACGATGCGGATGTAGAAAAACTACGTGACGAAGTTGCGAAAGTAAAAGTTGAAGGCGATTTACGCCGCGAAGTTTCAATGAATATCAAACGTTTGATGGACTTGGGCTGCTACCGTGGTGTGCGTCATCGTCGTGGTTTGCCAGTACGTGGCCAACGCACCAAAACAAACGCCCGTACTCGCAAAGGCCCAGTCAAAGCCATTAAACAGGCTAAATAACACATTTAAATAATTTGGCTTAGACACCAGGTTTATACATTTAAGTAAGATTTATTGGTAAGGAAAGTACAACATGGCAAAAGCTAATGTACGCGTAAGAAAAAAAGTTAAAAAGAATATTGCAGAAGGCATTGCCCACGTGCATGCGTCTTTTAACAATACCATTATCACCATTACGGACCGTCAAGGTAATGCGCTGTCATGGGCTACTTCAGGTGGTCAGGGCTTTAAAGGTTCACGTAAAAGTACACCTTTCGCAGCACAGGTAGCGGCAGAAGTTGCTGGTAAATCAGCGCAAGAAAGTGGTGTTAAGAATTTAGAAGTGCGTATTAAAGGTCCAGGTCCAGGTCGTGAATCTGCTGTGCGCGCACTTAATGCAGCTGGTTTTAAAATTACCAGCATTACCGA
>JACDEP010000155.1:0-2509 GCA_013816325.1 Methylotenera sp. | reverse complement strand
TTACCGATGTGACGCCAGTGCCGCACAATGGCTGCCGTCCACCTAAGAAACGCCGCATTTAAGTCAAGCGTACGCTTGACTTAGTAGAGATAACAGGAGAATCCCTTGGCTAGAAATTTAGACCCTAAATGTCGTCAGTGCCGTCGTGAAGGCGAAAAGCTGTTTTTGAAAGCTGAAAAATGCTTCACAGACAAATGTGCAATTGAAAAACGTAACTTCCCACCAGGCCAGCATGGTCAACGTCGTAACCAACGTTTATCAGACTATGGTGTGCAATTACGTGAGAAGCAAAAAGTACGTCGTATCTACGGTGTACTTGAAGCACAATTCCGTAGCTATTACGCTGAAGCTGACCGTCAAAAAGGCATTACAGGTGAGAACTTATTGCAACTGCTAGAATGCCGTTTAGACAACGTAACCTACAGGATGGGCTTAGGCGGTTCACGTACTGAAGCACGGCAAATAGTACGCCACAACAGTATCTTGGTGAATGGCAAACGTGTAAATATTCCTTCATTCCAAATTAAAGCCGGTGATGTGATCAGTGTTGCAGAGGCTTCTAAAACACAATTGCGCATTAAAGGCGCACTTGAAGCAGCTGAGCAACGTGGTTTCCCTGAGTGGTTGGAAGTCGATGTGAAAGCATTGAAAGGTATCTTCAAAGCTAAGCCACAGCGCGATGAGTTACCACCGACCATCAATGAATCATTGGTAGTTGAGCTTTACTCTAAATAACTAGTACGTGAGTCGTTTTGACGGCTCACCAGAATAACCGCTCTTAGTACTTGCAAAGTTACAAGAGTGTATTTCTAAAATTAAAAGGTATCACTATGCAAAACAGTCCTACCGAATACTTGAAACCACGTGTTGTTGATGTTGAGGTGTTGTCTCCATTGCGTGCACGCGTAACGCTGGAACCTATGGAACGTGGCTTTGGCTACACCTTGGGTAACGCTTTGCGCCGCGTTTTATTATCTTCAATTCCAGGCTTCGCAATTACAGAAGTTAAAATTGATGGCGTAGTACATGAGTATTCAACTTTAGACGGCGTGCAAGAAGACGTGGTAGACATCCTGCTGAATCTTAAAGGCGTTGCTTTAAAGCTAAATACTAAATCAGAAACTATCCTGACTCTGAATAAATCATCTGAAGGTGTTGTTACAGCGGGTGATTTTGAAACAGGTCATGATGCTGAAATTGTAAATCCTAGCCATGTAATTGCTCATCTTACTAAAGGTGGCAAGCTGAATTTGGAAGTTAAAGTTGAAATGGGTCGTGGTTATCAGCCAGTACCTGCTCGTCAAAAAGCCAATGAAGAAGACCGAGTGTTAGGTTTTATCATGGTAGATGCGTCATTCAGCCCAATCAATAAAGTGAGCTATCAAGTTGAAAGCGCCCGTGTTGAACAACGTACTGACTTAGACAAGTTGGTAATGGATGTTGAAACTAACGGTGTAATTGAACCTGAACAAGCAATTCGCGATGCTGCACGTATCTTGATGGGTCAGTTATCTGTATTTGCTGATCTAGAAGGCGCGCCCAGCGAAGTTGAAGTGAAATCTGCACCGCAGGTTGATCCAATCTTGTTACGACCAGTAGATGATTTGGAATTGACTGTGCGTTCAGCAAATTGCTTGAAAGCGGAAAATATATTTTACATTGGTGATTTGATTCAACGTTCCGAGAATGAGCTGTTAAAAGCGCCAAACTTAGGCCGTAAATCATTGAATGAAATCAAAGATGTACTCGCTACTCGTGGCCTAACATTGGGCATGAAATTAGAAAACTGGCCACCTGTTGGCCTTGAAAAAGCTTAAGCTTTACTTAAGCCTTAATAAAGAAACTTTAAGGAATTACTATGCGTCACGGTAATAGCAATCGTAAATTAAATCGTACCAGCAGCCATCGCGCAGCGATGTTCCGTAACATGTCTGTATCATTGTTACGTCACGAAGTCATTAAAACTACTTTGCCAAAAGCAAAAGAGCTGCGTAAATTCGCAGAGCCTTTGATTACTTTGGGTAAAACTGCAACTTTAGCAAATCGCCGTTTAGCGTTCAGCCGTTTGCGTGACCGTGATATCGTTGGTAAATTGTTCGGTGAGCTCGGCCCACGTTACAATGCGCGCAACGGTGGTTACTTACGTATTCTCAAATGCGGTTTCCGTAATGGTGACAACGCACCTATGGCATTGGTAGAATTGGTTGACCGTCCAGACTCAACTACTGAGGCCATTGTAGCGGAATAAGTTTCAATATAAAACTAAGTAAAAAAGCCAGCCTTAAGCTGGCTTTTTGTTATCTAGTTTGCCATATTTAATTTTCAATACTAGATTAAAGGCATCATCGTAAAAGTTGACGTATATCTTCAGTCGTAAATGGCCAGTTTATTTCAGTATTGGTATCTAATCTCTTAAGTACCGGAATCTTAACTTCATATAGCGTCAAAAGCTCAGCATCCTCAGCAATTTCAATAACTTGATACTGAGCGCTATATACATGTGCCACAC
>JACDEP010000154.1 GCA_013816325.1 Methylotenera sp. | reverse complement strand
TTCCAAGTGGTACTTAAGCCTGCTCCAGCCGATATTTTGGAGCTTTATTTAGGTTCATTGGAAGCACTTGGTTTTGACCTAAAGAAAAATGATATTCGCTTTGTGGAAGATGACTGGGAAAACCCGACATTAGGCGCATGGGGTTTGGGTTGGGAAGTATGGTTGAATGGCATGGAAGTCACGCAGTTCACCTACTTCCAACAAGTCGGCGGTATTGATTGCAAACCGATTACTGGTGAGATCACTTATGGTTTAGAGCGCTTAGCTATGTACCTGCAAGGTGTGGATAATGTCTATAACTTGACTTGGACAACCGGGTTGAATGGTGAGCGCTTAAGTTATGGCGACGTATACCTACAAAACGAAAAGGAACAGAGCGCTTATAACTTTGAGCACTCAGATGCGGACTTCTTATTCACCGCATTTAATGCACATGAAAAACAAGCCAAGAACCTGATGGAAAATCAATTGGCATTACCTGCTTATGAGCAAGTGTTAAAAGCTGCGCATACGTTCAACCTATTAGATGCTCGGGGTGCGATTTCAGTTACTGAGCGTGCTGGTTATATTGGCCGCATCCGCAATTTGGCGAGATCAGTTGCAGCTAGCTACCTTGATAGCCGCGCCAGACTTGGCTTTCCGATGGCGCCTAAAAACTGGGCAGATGAAGTATTAGCGAAGATTGAGAAAACAGCCGCATGAGTACCAATATCAATAACAACCTACTAGTTGAGTTATTTGTAGAAGAATTACCGCCAAAAGCTTTAAAAAAGTTAGGTGAGTCATTCGCGGGCACATTGTTTGAAAGCTTAAAATCGCAAGGTTTAACTGCCGAAGATTCAGCGGCAACAGCCTTTGCCAGTCCTCGCCGTTTAGCGGCGCATGTCAGCCACGTTGCCGCAAAAGGCGCAGATAAACAAATCTCGCAAAAGCTTATGCCAGCGAGCGTGGGCTTAGATGCGAATGGCAACGCAAGTCCCGCACTGCTTAAAAAATTACAGGCATTAGGTGCGGGTGAGTCTGCTGTCACTGACTTGAAAAAAGAGAATGACGGTAAGGCCGATATCTTGTTCTTAGATGCTGTACAAGCAGGTGCAAACCTACAAGATGCGCTACAAAAAGCGATAGAAGACGCCATCCAGAAATTGCCTATTCCTAAAGTGATGACTTACCAATTAGCAGATGGCTGGAGCAGCGTGAATTTCGTGCGGCCAGCACATGGCTTGGTTGCTTTACATGGTAGTGACGTTATTGCTATTACTGCCTTGGGTTTAAGCGCAAGCAATCAAACGCAAGGTCATCGTTTTGAAGCTAAAAATGCAATCGTTATTCTGAACAACGCGGACACTTACGCTGAACAACTCAAAACTGAAGGTGCCGTCATCGCCAGCTTCGCGGAGCGCCATGCTGAGATTGAGCGTCAGCTCACCGCAGCCGCTGCGAAACAGAACCTAAAACCGATTGAAGATGATGCATTATTAGATGAAGTTACGGCGCTGGTAGAACGCCCAAATGTATTGCTCGGCCAGTTTGAAGAGATTTATTTAGGGGTCCCGCAGGAATGTTTGATTTTAACTATGAAAGCGAATCAAAAGTACTTTCCGCTACTCGATGCAAACGGCAAACTGACCAATAAATTCCTAATTGTTTCCAACATCAGCCCAGCCGACCCAAGCGCTGTGATTGGCGGTAATGAACGTGTGGTTCGCCCACGTTTGGCAGATGCTAAATTCTTCTTCGACCAAGACCGTAAGAAAACACTTGAAAGCCGTTTAGAAAGTTTAAGTAAAGTGGTTTACCACAACAAGTTAGGCTCACAAGCAGAACGTAACGGTCGTGTGGTAAGTATTGCCAAAACCATCGCAGCACAAATCGGCGATGCTGATTTAGTGAAAAAAGTAGAAACTGCTGCCAAGTTATCTAAAGCCGATTTAACTACCGACATGGTGGGCGAATTCCCCGAATTGCAAGGAATCATGGGGCGTTACTATGCACAGCATGAAGGCTTGGACGACGATATCGCTTTTGCAATTGAAGACCACTATAAACCGCGCTTCTCTGGTGATAGCTTGCCGCGCAATGTAGTAGGTCTCTGTGTAGCACTAGCGGACAAACTGGAAACATTGGTCGGCTTATTCAGTGTGGGCGAAAAACCAACTGGCGACAAAGACCCGTTTGCTTTAAGACGCCAAGCCTTAGGCGTAATTCGCATGCTAATCGAGAGCCAATTGCAGCTTAAATTTAGTCAGCTTATTGCTGACGCGTTGAAACAGTTCAATGGAGATGCAGCCGCTGCGGTTGCTATAAAAGAGTTCTGCTATGACCGTTTAAGTGCCAATCTACGAGAACAATCCGCTAGTCCTCAAGAAGTTGACGCAGTGCTTTCATTGGCGCCCGAATTGCTAAGTGAAATACCGCAGCGCTTAAACGCCGTGCGCATATTCGCTGAATTAGAAGAAGCACCAGCCCTTGCCGCAGCCAACAAGCGTGTAGGCAATATACTGAAAAAAGTCGAAGGTATGGTTGAAGCAAAGGTAAACACTACCTTACTGCAAGAACCTGCTGAAATCGCACTCAACGAAGCATTAAGCAAAGTAAAGCCGGTTGCAGATAGCGCGTTTGAAGGCGGCGACTACACGGCTTCATTAAAATCACTAGCGGCATTAAAAGCGCCGGTTGACGCATTTTTTGATAATGTGATGGTCAATGCAGATGACCCTGCATTAAAAGCAAACCGGTTGGGTTTACTGGCAACGCTGCATCAAGCCATGAACCGCGTGGCAGATTTGTCTAAATTAGTAAGCTAACAAGTAGACAATGCCTTTCATTAGCTATTTATAAAGGATTTACATTATGAAACTAGTGATTCTGGATAGAGACGGCGTACTCAACCAAGATAGCGCTAATTTCATTAAGACTCCTAATGAGTGGATACCTATCCCCGGTAGCCTTGAAGCGGTCGCTTTACTCAACCAATCTGGGTTCCGCATTGTGGTTGCTACGAATCAATCTGGTGTAAGCCGCGGTTTATTCGATATGGCAACCTTGAATAGCATTCATGACAAAATGCATCGTGAAATGGCCCAAGTTGGTGGCCGTACGGATGCTGTGTTCTATTGTCCACACGCGGCAGATGACCATTGTAGTTGCCGCAAGCCAAAGACCGGCATGATAGAGGATATAGGCAAACGCTTTTCAGTAGAATTAAGCGAAGTACCTGCTGTGGGTGATTCATTACGTGACCTGCAAGCCTTTGCCAATGCGGGCTGCCAGCCTATATTGGTGCGCACGGGCAAAGGTGAAGAAACACTAGCTGCTGCAGAAAAGCTTGCAGATAAAGCCTTGCCGGCTAACACCTGGATTTGTACCGATTTAGCTGATGCTGCCCAACGCATTATTATGGAGTATGCGTAATTTGAGATTTTTCCCGCAATTTAAAACAAAAAAAAAATGTTAGCGCGTTCATTGATTTTTACTATTGGCCAATGGTTATTTACACCGATATTTTCGCTATTTGCCTTGTTTACTTTTCCCTTTTCACGCATTACCCGTAATCGTATTATTAGCCTTTGGGCGCGAACAATGCTTTGGTGGCTGCGAGTGACCTGCAATATCACTTACGTTGTGAAAGGCGCAGAAAACATACCTGTAACACCTTGTGTCGTTATGGCTAAGCACCAATCCGCTTGGGAAACGCTGGCATTCCAGTTGATATTCCCGCCGCAAGTTTATGTGATGAAGCGAGAACTATTATGGATACCTTTCTTCGGCTGGGGCCTAGCAATGACTTCGCCTATCGCCATTAACCGCAGTGCGGGACGAGAAGCGCTAAAACAACTGGTAGCATTGGGCAAACAGCGCCTAGTCGCAGGCTTATGGGTGATCGTTTTTCCAGAAGGCACGCGCATCGCTCCGCATGAACATGGCAAATTCCACATAGGGGGGGCTTGGCTTGCCAGTGGCACCAAGGCCACTGTATTACCTGTAGCGCATAATGCCGGCTTATGTTGGGGTAAAAGTACGATGCTGAAAAATCCAGGGGTTATTACCGTTAGCGTAGGCAAACCTATGGATTGTACAAACCTAAAGCCTGACCAAGTGAACAGCCAAGTTGAAACTTGGATCAAGACAGAAATGTTAACGTTGGTATAACAGATGTCGCATACCCTTACCTTGCCTTCTGGCGAACGATTAGATTACCAACTAGAGCGCAGGCAACGGCGCACAGTAGGCTTAAAAATCACCGCAACTGGCTTAGTGATACATGCACCTAAACGCATAGCACAGTCATATCTGGAAAGCCTGATTGTGCAAAAATCTGATTGGATACGCAAAAAATTAGCGGCGCTAACCGAAAATAAACTTCCCGCTGTGCAATGGGAAGATAACGAACAGCTTTTACTACTTGGCAGCGCAATAAACTTATCAATAAGACTGGAGATTCGGTCAAAGGCAATCGTTTACGAACCAGGCCTTTTACTGCTTGCGCTGCCTGATCCTAATGACACTGCTAGTATTTCCCGCAAGGTTATCCAATGGTATAAAAAACAGGCCATGACAGATTTTTCCCGAAGGCTGGAAATATTGTCTGCCAAGTTAGGAGTTCCCTTACCTAAGCTATTTCTATCCAATGCCAAGTCTCGCTGGGGAAGCTGTAATTCCAAAAAAGAGATTCGCCTGAATTGGCGCCTTTTGCAGGCCCCGCCGCATATCATTAACTATGTGATTTGCCATGAACTTGCACACCTGAAAGAAATGAACCACTCAGCCAAGTTTTGGGCAGTGGTGGCCGGCATTTACCCAGATTACAAGACCGCAGAAAAGCAACTCAAGACTTGGTCACCCAAATTACATAGCATGTAGCTACAAGTCAGGGTGTGTCAGCGCGCAAACTAGGCATGCTAGTGTGTCGTTGCATTCTGATAATTGAACAACAATAAGGAGCCATAAATGACTTTCAAGAAGCTATCTAGCTATGTTTACAGAAATATGCAGATTTTGAAGGCCGCGCAAAACGGCCTGAGTACTGGTGGTTTATGCTGTTTTTGTTTTTGGTAAATCTAGCTAGCCATGGTCAGCAATATTTTATATGCCTTGTTTTCCTTAGGCACCTTAGTGCCTTCATTGGCAGTAGGAGCGCGCCGTTTGCATGACATAGGTCGTTCCGGATGGATGCAGTTACTGGGCTTGATTCCTGTACTAGGTTGGCTAGTATTGATCTATTTTTACGCGCAAGAAGGCGATGCCGCAGCTAACGTATATGGCCCACCAC
>JACDEP010000153.1 GCA_013816325.1 Methylotenera sp. | reverse complement strand
CCATAGCGCGTCATCTAATTGTCCTGGCGAACCTAAATCAGCTAAAAAGTTAATGGCTTGGATTTGCGTGCGTTCATCAAGCGCCAACCATTCATCTGCCAAGCCTAATTTACGAAAAACTGCATTGGTTTTATTGCCAGGCAACTCATCACGGCTTAATCTATGTAAATTCAGTCTTCGCCCTTCTGGGTTGGCGCAGCTAGCAGCTTCTAGTGCTTCGTAAATCGCATCAAATTTCACTACCTCTTTTTCATCGCACAATTGGCGAATCACCGCTTTTTGCGCTACAGTTAATTTTTCTGCACACTTACCTGCACCCCAGCGCAAATCGCTTAAAGTTTTTTCTATCATAAAACGCTGAAAAGCCAATTGTGCTCTAGGTGCGCGTGGTAACGTAGGCTCTAACCCGCATTGCCCCACCATGCCGCCAACCGCTTTGAGTGGACGTTGGTAAAATATCGCTTCTTGAAAAACAGTTTTGAGAGGTATGTTTTGATGCTGAGAACTTAGCACTGGATAAAAAGCAGATTGCGTTTGCCAAACTTGCTCAAACTCTGTGACTAATTGGCTTCGCAACGCATAAAGATTGGAGTCTTCAACTATTTTGTCGTTAGATTCTTTAATCTTAAGTTTGGTAGGTTTGCCGTCCAACCAACGCTGATATAAAAACTCGCCTAGCGTCACGTTTGTAAAACCTTTAGTTTCGGCTAATGCTTCCATTTGCTTCTTCAAATCATTATTGCCACCTTCAACTTCACCTAATTTTGCGCCTTCTTTTTTCGGCCTAAATTCGCCAGCATAGCCACGGCGCTTGCCTAGCTTAACAAAAATACGCATTAAATCAGATAAGCTTATTTGTTCACGCGCAGCTTTTGCACGAATCTCTAGCAGAGTTCTGCCGCTATCAAGTGATGGCTCAAACTCAATGCCTAGCAAATGAATTAGTGATGCGATACGTTTAGTGCGGCCAAGACGACGGTCTATTTGGCGGCGTTGCATACGCGCCGCACGGCGCCCTGCCTTTTTAGACTTCAACCCTGCTTGGCTTTTTTCAAGCGGCTCATCAAATATTCGTACATGCTGCCAAACCAAATCAAGCGGCTGGTTAGTGTTATCTAGTGAAAAAGCCGCAACCCCTAATGAAGCCGTACCTACATCCAAACCAACGCGATAACGCATGCTATTCCCCTAATAACTTATTGATGTTATGATGAAAGTGTATCAGGTATTCCGATGGTGGGGACTATCGGCAACAAGGGGAAGTTGAAAAACAACCTCACCGATATAAGAGGCAGACTTCGGTCTGCTTTTTTCTTTAGTTAATCAGCAACGTAGTGGCCGACAGTAGTGAGGATTTGATGCCATTTTTATAATTGAAAGCTACCCTTGGCGAAAGAAACTTACCTGATTACGTCCGGCATCCTTAGCTTTGTACATTGCTTTGTCAGCATTTTTTAGTAACTGCTCGGGACTGGAGGCATCCATTGGAAAATAAGTAACGCCTAAACTACAAGATATATTGGCAGTTTTATTTTTTAATTCGAATGGTTTGGCTAATTCCACAACGATTTTTTGACTAAGCGTTTTTATATGGTCAACACCCGCGATATCAGTCAGGATAACGGTAAATTCATCCCCACCTAGACGAGCGACAGTATCCGCTTTGCGAATACACGAGTTGATGCGTTTTGAGACTTGTTGCAGCACATCATCTCCCGCGTCATGCCCATGTGTATCATTCACTTCTTTAAAATGATCTAAATCAATGAACATCAAGGCTATAGGCAGGCTTGTTCTCTCAGCATGCTTGATGTCTTGCTCAAGACGATCTTCAAACAACCGCCGGTTAGGCAATCCAGTGAGTGCATCGTAGTTTGCATTACGCCAGCTTAACTCTTCCGACGCTTTACGGTCTGTAATGTCACGGGAGATACCGACTATTGCTTCTACCTTGTGCTCTTTGTTTACCACCGGGGCAAGAATATATTCAAATACGCGTTTCAGACCCGCTTTAGTAGGATGCACTATTTCACCACTCACCATTTTCTCGGTGTGAATGACTTTTTTCAGCCATTGATGTATTTCTTTTGCAAAGGTAAATTTACGATTGAGATAAGTTTTACCAATGAACATTTCCCGTGACATCCCATAAACTTCCAACCCTGCTTTATTCACGTAGGTAAACTTACCCTTCAGATCAAATATGAAGATTTGGTCGGGAGATGCCGAAAGTACAGTGCCAAATAGACGGCTTTGTAATTCTTTTTGTGTTGCATAACTCGAAATAGATTCGGTAATGGCTTGATCTATGGCTTCATTGAATCTTGTGATATCTTGGATATGGATTTGCTCAAACTTACAGCCGGACTTACCCCATAGCGCTAGTACACTGGCGCGCAAAGCGCGAAATTCTGACACGGTCTCATCAATACTAAAGCCAGCTTCCAAACGGTCAATTCCATGATCTAGTGAAGCTTGCTTTTTTTTATTAGCCGATTCAAGACCTTTGGATTTTTCCGATTGTTGACGTGCCGTCTGTTTGGTAGACAAATCCTTAACAATATCCTTGAGCATTAACCTAGCATGATCGCGTAGATCTGACTTATTGAGAGTCCTGCCCGGATTAATACTAGAAGCAAATTCTTCCCATGCCTGGAGTATGGGTTCGATATTTGCTAGGATGAATTTGGCAAGTTGCATAGATATTCCTTAATACATAGTTCGATTGAGAAAATATCAGCAAAGGAGAAAAGCTAAAGCTTGCTCTTACACATTTACACAATGTAGGTGCTTGATATAAATCGCTTACTGTAGAAGAGTGACAAGCAAGCTAGGCGAAAGTTTGAATACTTATTTAGTTATATATTTCAATAAACTAACCTTTAGATATGCCCATGAGACACGTAATTAATTTTATACGTATGATTACTTTTGAATTCAGCTCGCAGATGTATACAAAAGTGCACCCATTTTTGACTGAGAATCGGAGCGTTGAGTCCCTTTTTAATTCATGTGAGACGTCAATTTTTCCTACATAGATTTGTCATTTCAGTTCCTATCCACGGAATAAGTTAGCATAAAGCAATATCCACTTCTTTTATTTCGTATTTGTTCCATCTAACCTTACAAACATAGTGCAATGGCTTTTCATGCTCTCCCGTACAGCCTAAAAAGTTAAAGTAAAACATCAATGCTCAAACACTGCGGCATCTCTAAACAAGGGCGTTAACAGTTATAATGCTGGTGTACGGCTATCTTTTACGACAGTACTCTCTCTTCAATAAATGAGGAGTAAGCGTTACCCTTTATGAAAACTTTGGCTCCTAAACAATTTTACTTCGTGATTGCACTCGCATTCATAGCTTTGGTATCGAACGCGGCTATTCCTATTTACGCCTTAAATATCCTACAAAGCTCAACTAAAGAAATACTGGTAACTAAAGACAATATAGAAATATTAGATAATGTTTTACTTAACATGGTGGATGCTGAGACTGGTATGCGCGGCTACGTGATTACAGGTAATTCTAAATTTTTGGAACCCTTTTTCAGTGGTCAACAGAAGATAGCTTCTTTGTTGCCAAAACTGAAACGGTCAATAGCTTCAGACAGCTTACCCAAAACCTTCATAAGTCAATATGAACAGAAAATCATTTCCTCATTAGCCAGGATTCGATATAACGTCGCTTTGCGTGAAACCTCAGGCTTTGAAAAGTCATTAGATAGCATCATGACTGGCGAAGGCAAAAAACGGATGGATGCGGTTAGAGAGGCATCGGCGGAATTACGAGAGATAGAAGTAGGAAGATTAGAACAATTAGAGTCTCGTCAAACCCACATTGCTCGCTACACTAACGGAACATTGTTTGTGGTAACTATTCTTGACTTATTGCTATTTTCCGCAGCTTTCATCTTTCTGTTGAGATCATTAAAAAAATCTAATGCTGTCCAGCAGCATCTCAACCTACTACACATCGAAACTTTAAAGAAAAGTGATCTTTTAGTAGAAAAGAATAATGCTAAAAATATCCAAGCTCGATTAAATGAAGTATTACAAACTGTACATAGTCTTGATGAGGCTTATGCAGCGATAGGCAATTATTGCGGTCATTTATTTTCTCGATACCCAGGTGCCTTTTACATTAAAAGCAATTCGAAAGATTATTTTGAACAGAAAGCTAGCTGGGGAACTATAAAACAAGTTGACGGGTTTGAGCCAAGTGCCTGCTGGGCCGCAAGGAGAAACAATATCTATCGATTTGATCATCTTGCGCGGGAACTACCATGCCAGCACAATGCAGAAATAAATTTTCGGCAACTCTCGATAGTATACCGGTTTCATCAACCGATGAAATGATTGGTATCTTATCAATATTAGATCCGCAAGAGAACCTTGAAAACACAACGTCCGTTAATGGCGATCTTGAAAGTTTGGCGCTTGAAGTCGTTGGCCATATTGGCCTTGCAATTACTAACTTAAGACTACGGGAAACACTTAAAAACAGTGCGATAGTCGATGTGCTCACCGGTTTATTTAACCGTAGATACCTCAATGAAACCTTGGCGAGGGAGTTGGCGCGAGCGAATAGGGCCAAGTTATCGTTGGGAGTGATTATGCTGGATATTGATCATTTCAAAATGTTTAATGATATGCATGGCCATGAAGCGGGAGATCTGGTGCTTAAAGAGGTGGGGCTTTTACTAAAAAATGCATTAAGAGCAAGTGACATTGCTTGCAGATACGGCGGGGAAGAGTTTGTGTTGGTATTACCTGAAGCAGATATGGAAATCTCAAAACTTAGGGCAGAAACGATTAGAGACAACATAAGGGCTATCAATCTCGTTTATGGTGGGTTAACCCTGCCCTCGATAACAGTGTCTATAGGGATATGCGTATTTCCTGATGACGGAATCGAAGCCGAAACCTTATTAAAAGCAGCGGACGACGCTCTATATCATGCTAAGCGTAATGGCCGAGACCAGATACAGGTGTATCTCCGTTAGCTCCGCAATCAAAGCTGTGATTTAAGCAGCACTGCAAACTTTTCCAATACCTTATCTGTAAATGGTCGGTTTTTCCATGCCTCATAAGTCACTAAGCGGGATTTAGACCAATCATCATTAAAAATTCTTGTTTGCTCTTTTGCAAACTTGGCATTCAGCACATTTAAGTTGGCCTCGTCATTCAATCTGAATGACCGGCTATCGAAATTTGTAGACCCTACCGAGACCAATAAATTATCTACAGTTAGGATCTTACAGTGATACATCGTAGGCTGATATTCTGCTATTTGTATA
>JACDEP010000152.1 GCA_013816325.1 Methylotenera sp. | reverse complement strand
AATAAGATCTTGTGTTTGGTGTTCTCAGGCGCTTCGCCGTTCACCATGTCTACTTTGACAAGTGCAAAATAGCGTTCGCCATCTTTCGGCGTTCGAATCTCACCCTGGATACTATCGCCTGTGTGAAGATTAAAGCGTCGAATCTGTGAAGGCGACACGTAAATGTCGTCTGGGCCGGCTAGGTATGAAGTGTCAGGTGAGCGTAAAAATCCGAATCCATCTTGCAATACCTCTAAGGTACCGTCACCAAAAATGCTATCACCTTTTTTAGCCTTGTTTTTAAGAATGGCAAAAATCAGGTCTTGCTTGCGCATGCGGCTAGCATTTTCGATTTCATCGGCAATTGCCATTTCAACTAGTTCGGTAACAGGTAGATGCTTAAGATCGGATAAGTGCATGGAGGCTCACTAGAACATGATGTGGGTGATTGTGAAGCAGAAAAAATTCAGGAAATTTATTAATTAAGATTAGGAGTTTATTAAAATTGAATTTGATTTGTAGCAATTTTCACTAAACTTGAGAATGTATACCTGAAGAGTAGTGAAATGCTTGATTTTTAGGGTTTTCGTTGCAGTTTACTTACCTAAATAAATCAAGCATTCGTGATTTATATACAGCGTAATGGGTTTAGATGTTGCTGTCAATAAAAGCGGTTAATTGTGATTTTGATAAAGCGCCTACTTTAGTAGCCTCAACATTTCCATTCTTGAATAACATCAAAGTAGGGATGCCGCGGATACCATATTTAGGTGGGGTTAGTTGGTTGTCATCAATATTCAGCTTGGCCACTTTAAGGCGACCGGCGTATTCTTTCGAGATTTCATCCAAGATAGGCGCAATCATTTTGCAAGGGCCGCACCACTCTGCCCAGTAATCTACTAATACAGGTAACTGTGATTGTAGAACGTCTTGTTCAAAGCCTGAATCATTCAGGTGGGTAATATGGTCGCTCATGAAAAAAACCTCAGTTTAGATGATGCTTAAAAATAAAGATGTATCGTAACGAAAAAAATCGTTTTAGTGAAGTGTCAAATGGCTCCACTTATAGCAAAGCACAAAGCAATATTAAATTAAAACGCTAGGCTGCGGTGTAAAAACTTGTCTGTTAATTAATGATACTATATTGCACACGTTCAAAATATTGCGCACGTTCAATCAAACTGGTCAGTAAAACGCGTTGATATTGGTTATTAGATATGACTGTTAATTGCCGAGCCGGTTCAAATGTTCCTTTAGGCAGGATAAGGGTGGCGATTTGCTTGGTCGCAACTATTTCCGGCAACAATAAGATCATTTCGTCATTTTCTCGGTTATCAATTTTGGCCATTCCGGGTTTGGCATAGGGCGCAATAAGCTGCACCCCAATATCCAAGCGCTCTTTCGTGCCACAGCTTGCCCACCGCACCACGGCTAGGGACCAATTTGCATCGTCCTTGGTCTTAACACTCAGCAAGCCGCCGATTTTGATATTTTTATCAGCTGTTGGATGGCGGCGTATCGACATTCCGGTTGGGCTGATGTTAAGAATTTGCCAACGTGAAGGCATATTCTGCGCATGAACTTCCAAACTTTCAGCATAGGCGTCTTTCGCCTGTCCGTCTAGCATGCTATGTATTGCTGCAATTCCAGCTACTAGTTCAATCTCGCCATTTTTTTGTGAGCGGTTGAATATACGTTTAAAAGTAAGACCCCAGTGCTTAATGAGATAGGTTAATAAATCGATATAATCATTTCGCGAAGCATCAGCCGGTATACTGCCATCGGCAGGCAACCGATTATGATGTAAGCTATTCAGGTGGGTATGGATATTGCGTACCAAATCCATAGTCTTCAGCAGGATATCCGAACTTTCATCCGGCGCGGTTTTATACTTGCTATATGCCACTGGCGGCTCATTGGATTTCAAGCTGATGATGAATATGCCAGCGGTATCGGATAAAGGCTCTACAGCAGAAATTTGCGCAGCCTGGACTTGATAAAGCAAGTATTCAGCAACTAGTCTAATGTTTTGCTGGAGTAAATGCAGCGGATCTGCAAGTGACATTAGTAGCGCATGTTTGTAAGTATTTTCAATAGAAATACTAAGCTCTGCCGTGCTATCTATTTCAGCATGCTGGATATTCAGTTGTACGGCACAAAAATATAATTGGTGCAAATCGCTCCAAATGTGCTTCGGCGGCGGGATATAAATCTGGTAATACACCATGGCATGCTCGGCTATTGCATGCATAGCGCGTAGAATAGCCAGTACCGAGTTTTTTTCCGTACCCAGTTTAATCAATTGATTTTGCAGGTCTATCAATGCCAGTTTATAACCAAATCCTAACTCCAGCCAAAGTGTCTCCGTTGCAGCAGCAGCTAATTTAGCTTTATCATGTAGCGGCAGGTTGGCATTAATGTATTCTTCAGCCAATATATGTGCAGTACTAATTATTATTGGACGGTACGTTTCCAAAGCCAGAAGGCGTTGACTTGGAGATATTTTCTGGCGATTGAGTATCTCCAACTCGATATGCAAGTGCGATGCGATATCAAGAGGATTTTCAAAGTGGATATGCGCTAAAGATTGCAGGATTCTTTGAGGATGTGTATCCGCAATAATTATCGGCTTATCTTTAAGTGCAGGAATATGAAGTGTTAACGCCATTTATAGTTTTTGTCTGTCAATGCAGGCATGTGATTGTATGATAATGCGCGGCTTTACACTAGTAATATGACACTGACTAACATATGATTTGAATTTAGGGTTTAGGCGTACAACCATTACAGCAATGATTAAAAAACTACTTTCTATTTTATTGATTGTCATTAGCCAATTAACGTTTGCCGGTAGCAATACGCATGACAATTTTATACTTAAGGACATGAGCGGTATCAAGCACCAGTTATCCAATTATAAAGGCAAATGGGTGCTCGTGAATTACTGGGCAACATGGTGTGCACCGTGTTTGGAGGAAGTGCCGGATTTGGTCAATTTATATGATCACCGAAAAAAGAGAGATTTGATGATATTAGGCGTGGTATTTGATTACCAAAGCACTAAAGATGTGACGGATTATGTAGATGATATGCTGATGTCTTACCCGATTGTGTTGGGTGATGATGATGTGGTCGCACAGATCGGTTCATCCGAAGTTCTACCTACGACTTTTATATATAATCCCAAAGGTGAGTTGGTTAAAATCAAGCGTGGTCTAGTTACCAAGCAGTACCTTGAGAAAATTATCGGGCACGACAGTTCGAGTTAGCCCTCTACTGTTCTATTGATGCTGTACTATTTATTGCTTTTCTATAAATGACGACTGCAACTAATGAGGAACGGCAATACTATTACCTGCGCCATCTAAAATGTTGAGCTGATTTTCATCGGCAAAATGCATAAGCTGGGCATAGCCTTCTGGATTAACCGTTTTCAGCTTCAAATCTACCGCTAAACACCTGACGCCATTCACTACTTTTGGTTTTAAGTAAGGTGAGTATTTCAATTTTCGGTCGCCGCCAAAGCTTGCATAAGTGCTACACATACGATCCACCCAGTCGCTAGGGCGAAAAGGCTTGCCAGCCCTCGTGTTACCCTCAATGATAATCTCGCCTTGAGTCGGGGCTGGCATTGTTTCTTTAGTCATTTATTTTTACCGTTCATAATTATTACTTACCAATTATAACATTGGCGTTTAAGGCATATACTCGAACACCTTAACCACTTTGGTCACGCCACTGGTATTGCGAGCAATTTCAACTGCTGCATCAGCTTCGGCATGTGTCACAGAACCCAGCAAATAGACTACGCTGTTTTCAGTAACTACTTTTACATAGTTAGCTTGAAAGCGGTTTTCTGAAACGAATTGTGCTTTTACTTTGGTCGTGATGTATGAATCATCCGCACGTGAGCTGATTGCAGATTTAGGACCGATGGTTACTTCATTGGTCACATTGCGTACGCTTTCAATGGATTTTACAGCGCTTTCCACTTTAGTTTTCGTGACCGCATCAGGCACTTCGCCAGTGATCAATACGTTACCTTTATAGCTTGTGACATTGACATGGGATAAGTCAGTCACTACATCATCAAGGCTGTGAGAGGCTTTAATTTCAATGTTCTGGTCTTCTACATAAACGCCAGAAGTACGCCTATCCGCTGCCATGGCTCCGCCGGCTGCTGCACCGCCAACCACTACAGGCAAACAAGCGGTAATTTGAGTGGAAAGTAGCAAAGCCGCAAATAATTGGCTGGCAAATTTAATATTTGAATTCAATTTCATTGTTACCCCTTTTTTTATATGACTAGAATGCATTTTTTATCCATTCTACCGCGTTAAGATCAGTAGTTTGCATCAGAATCGCATCAAAGCGGCAATTGCAATCACCGTGCGTTTGTAAGTATAGTGCCGCTGCCCGGCTTAATTTTTGTTGTTTAGAGTGAGTAATACTTGAGGCCGCGCCGCCAAAATCTTGGTTGGTTCGTAACCGGACTTCGACAAACACCAGCGTTTCGCCTTCGCGCATTATGAGGTCAATCTCTCCATGTTTGCAGCGGTAGTTTTTTTCTATGAGTATGAGGCCGTGCTGATGGAGAAAAGTTGCAGCAATCTGTTCGGCCAAGTGACCTTGCTCAAGATGACTAGCTTGAAATTTTGCGGGTAGCTGCTTCAATAAGTTAAGTTTCATACTTGATTAATTTTCAAGCACTAAGCCATTGTAAGTGAATCGGCCAATCGGCAATCGGCGGCTAATATGCCCGGTTTTATCAATCATCAATTTGCCGGTTAAACCGTTGATGACCATCTCGGAATCTGGTACGCGGGAATTTGCGAGCAATATTTGCAGCGCATCCACACCTAAGGCAAACCAGCGTCGCAATTCAGTATTGTGTATCTCCGCAGCTTGTGTTTGGTAATAAGTAAACTGGCTATTATCTTTATCTAGCAAAAATGGAATATCTACGACTCGCACTGCATTCAGGTTATTGTAGTCTGCATCATTAGTACTTGAGAATGCTAAGGTTGGTGTACTGATATCCAAGTAAGGCCGGGCCAAGCGTGCTTTCTCTCCTGACATAGCTAGCAGCAGCATATCCGCACCTTGATTCGCTATCGTCATCTTCAAATCCAGTAAGCCTAGGTCTGCAGTTTTCAAACTTTGGTCGCCGGATTGTATTTCTTTAGGTAAGGTAATTAGCTTTGCTTCATATCCCAATGCCTGCCAAACACTCTGGAAAGCTTCAACCATTTGTTTGGACGTTTCACTATCTTCCGCGAGGATTGTGACATGCGCAATGGCATGATTGGTTGCAAATGTGGCGATAGTTTGTGCTTCATCCTGCAG
>JACDEP010000151.1:4891-5352 GCA_013816325.1 Methylotenera sp. | reverse complement strand
GCGTGTGATACATCTACCGCAAAATAAAGGTAAAGGCGCTGCTGTTTTACACGGGCTTCATATTGCCTCTGCTGAGGGCTTTACACATGTACTCACCATGGACTCAGACGGCCAGCATCCGGCAGATTTGATACCACAATTCATGGAGGAATCCATTAAGCATCCCAACGCCATGGTACTGGGAAAGCCAATCTTCGATGCCAGTGCGCCTAATATCCGTGTGCAAGGCAGAAAAATCTCAAACTGGTGGGCTAATTTCGAAACATGTGGTGGAGGTATCGGTGATTCACTTTTTGGCTTCCGTGTTTATCCTATAGAACCGTTAAGAAAAGTCATGCGATTTAATCCATGGATGCGACATTTTGATTTTGATCCGGAAGCTGCTGTGCGTTTAAGCTGGCGGGGCGTCAAAGTAGTGAACCTGCCGGCTCCCGTTCGTTATTACAGTACCGATGAAGGTG
>JACDEP010000151.1:0-4881 GCA_013816325.1 Methylotenera sp. | reverse complement strand
AGACAATATATTATTGACTTGGATGTATACACGACTTTTTATTGGTTTTATTCTTAGGCTGCCTATATTATTACTACGTCGATTACGTATTTGCCAATGGAATGTGAATAAAAGAGTGAGATGAGGAGGTACGCGAACAGCTAAACATAATCCTCTGTTTTAAGCACAAAATCTACTAGTATTTCTATTGGTTGTATCTATGCTAACTATTTATTAGTATGAAAGATAACAATACTTAAGCTATAGATTTTAAAAAGAAAAATAACAATAGGTCAAAAATAAGCTTCAGCCATTTTATTTAATGGATTCATATTTGCAGTTCTGCCAGCGCTTGTAGCGCTGTAGAGTTAAAGCATTTAGCTATTAAAGCGCTAATGCCACGATCAATTCCTTACCAATAAATACTACCGCTACTACCATCCCATACTGTAATTTTTTATGGGCAGATCGATTTGGGCTTATTGTTCTAGACTAAAAGATAATTATTCAAATACATCGACTATGAATGACAAAAGACTTTATTTTGCTAGAAAAATAAAAACTTATCTTAGCGATGGATATGGGTTCTTTACAATGCCCATTTTGCTAGTTTTTTTTGCGATCTTAATGAGCTGGATTACAGAAGCCCACGAATTCAAAGAAGAGCAGAAACTAGCGATTTCAAATGCTAGAAGCGCTCAAACCAATATAACCAAGCTCATCACCAACTCATTATCCCACCAGTTTGAACGGGGTATTCTAGTTTCACGTACGTCACAACGTTTGTTAACAAGCCCTACAGACAAAAACACCGAGAAACTCCTTAGCGAACTGCTTGAAAGTGGGCAAGGATCTAACAAAATCGCACTATATGACACCAACGGTAAGCTCAGCCATATGATTGGGCCTGGCGCAGGTTCATCATTTCCTGCCAAATTGGATTTGTCAGTCTTTACAGGTACTAATCAGAATCTGACTTTATTCGCGCAAACCGAAAACGATAAATCTATACTGCTTTTCCGGCCTGCAAGTTCGCCGGAACACACGCAAGGATTTATGTTAGCAAGCATCGACTTTAACAAAGTACTGGAACAGTTTAAAAACATTGCTATTGGTAAATCTGGTGTAATTTATCTCTATACCATCGATGGCGTTAGGATGACCAGGTTGTATAACGGTAAAGTTGATAGTCATAAAACTGAGGCGCCTCCAGTTACGTTACAAAACTTAAACGCTCACAAGATGCAAGGAAACGCTGTTTTTAGCCAAAATGGCCGGGTCATATCCTATGAAAGAATTGGTCAAAGCCCTTTTATCGTAATGGTTAGTCAAGATAAACAGGAAATTCTGCAAAACTCCGACTCTCGCCATAATCGATACATCATCGCCATATGGATTGTCGCTTTCGTAACGTCATTAAGTCTTTTATGGATGTTACGCGTCACAAAGCATAGACATCAGCTTTATAAAAAACTATTAGATTCAGAGCGGGATAAAAATAGCCTGATAAGTGCTTTAGTCGGTGAAAAAGAAAAAGCATATGCACTAGCCACCCAAGACCATTTAACACAATTACCTAATCGCCAACTTTTTATGGAGCTTGCAGTAAGCCATTTAGCAAGGGCAAAACGTAGTCGCCACCATTATGCAGCGATGTTTATAAACGTGGATAGGTTCAAGCCCATCAATGATAGTCTAGGTCATCATGTAGGCGATCTCTTACTTAAAGGCATCGCCGAGCGACTTACAAATTGTTTACGCGAATCCGACATAATCTCCAGATTCGGTAGTGATGAATTCGTTGTCATGCTGGCTGGTGTTGGCACTGTTGAAAATATTAGTAAAGTTGCGGAGAAAATCATCCATTCCATTGAGCTTCCTTTTGAGAACCTTGCTGGAAATGAAATCCAGATATCTTGCAGTATCGGTATAGCGATCTATCCCCGTGATGGGATAGATGCTGACCTGCTAATAAAAACAGCGGACGATACAATGCATAAGGCAAAACAAGCAGGCCAGGGAAGATATGCATTTTTTGATCAAAACCGTCATACCAACTCTGATTTGAGTTTTGAATTAGACCAACGTTTCTATAAAGCCATCCAGAATAATGAGCTGGTATTACATTACCAGGCCAAAGTCAGTTCTGCCGATTTTTCCGTTGTCGGCGTAGAAGCTCTGGTACGTTGGCAGCATCCACAGCATGGACTGATATTCCCGGGGGACTTTGTGCCGGTATTAGAATCAAGTGACAAGATCGTAGATTTAGGCGATTGGGTCATTAATGAAGCTTGCAGACAAGTCTCAGTATGGAAATCGAATAATCAGAAAGTAGTGCCCATTGCTATTAATATTTCTACCAAACAGCTTTTGGACATGGAGTTCGCCGCTAGGCTTTTGCAAAACTTAAAGAAATATTCCTTGGAGCCAAAAGATATTGAATTGGAAGTGACTGAGAGCTGTTTCATGAATGACACGGAAATATCAGTCGCTACACTTAATGCCATTGCTGCCCTAGGCGTTAAGCTAAGTTTGGATGATTTCGGAACCGGCTTTTCTAGTCTAGGTTATATAAAAGCCTTGCCCTTAAGTGAAATTAAAATTGACCGTTCTTTTATTCGGGATATACGAAATGACCAGAGTGATAAAGTCATTGTGTCTTCCACTATTACTTTAGCGCACAACTTAGGTCTAACAGTAGTGGCAGAGGGCGTAGAGACATTTGACCAGCTTATGTACCTTAAAACAGCGGGTTGTGACGTCGTTCAAGGATATTATTTTAGCCGTCCTGTTAGCGCTGATCTTATCAAGCAGATTATAGATACTGGAAGTATGGTACCTGCCAAATGGGATTACGAGCAAAGTCTGAGTACGAACCAATCATTGCTAATATTTGATGATTAAATCATCCCACCGTTGATTGAGATGATCTGCCCAGTGATATAGGTCGCTTGGTCCGAAGCAAGAAAACTCACCAAATCCGCTACTTCTTTCGCAGTGCCGGCCCGTTTCATTGGCACCATATTTGCAATGGCTTGCGCATCGAAGGTATTTTCACTCATTGCTGTTTCAATAATTCCAGGCGCGATGGCATTGACGGTAATGCCCCTACTAGCGACTTCCTGCGACAACGATTTTGTGGCGGCATTCAATGCGCCTTTAGCAGCTGAGTAGTTAGTCTGTCCCCTGTTTCCTGTAATGCCTGAAATAGAAGACACATTGATAATCCGACCCCAACGGCTACGTATCATCGGCATCATCAATGGTTGAGTGACGTTAAAAAAACCATGCACCGATACATCGATAACATGATGCCATTGCGCTGAACTCATGCCAGGAAACACCGCATCGTCATGGATGCCGGCATTATTGACCAGAATCTGAATAGGATCGTTTTCTACTAGTGGATTAAGAGCAGCGCTAGCAGCAGCTTGATCAGTAACATCGAATTGTAAAACCTCAGCGCTACCGCCGGCTGCATGAATCTCTTCTGCTAACTGTGTGGCGCTTATAATGCCCTGGTTAGCATGGATATATACATGGCAACCATCTGCGGCAAGTCGCTGGCAAATAGCAGCGCCTATGCCGCCGCTACCCCCTGTTACTAAAGCTCTTTTCATTTACTTTTTCCTAAATCAATTGCAATGACTCAACTACAGCGAGTCGGCGTTTAATACTACCGCCGCGCGGCCTTCCAGCAATATTTGCTTATTTGCGCTCACACTGAATTCATACAACATATTACTTTCATTCGCCATGATACAAGTTGCAGTCACCAGCAAATCTGCTGCGATGTCATCCAACCGTGTCACATACATATTTACTCCACGTACACTAACAAGATAGCCCACTTTTGGCCTGTGGCTACTAATCGGCGCTGACAAAGCCCCGTGTACTGCCATGGCTTGGGCGGCATATTCAATGCCGCAGGCGATACCTAACTGTTCATGAGCGCATAAAGGGTTATCCGCTTCGCGATGGCTACTGGCAATACAGCTAATATTCGCCTGATCCCATGTTTGTACCCTATCGAGCAGGCACATATTGCCTTGGTGCGGTATATGGTCAGCGATCCAGGTTTTATCTAACTGCTGATTTAGCACGGCTGCACCTCTATCGCCAAACGTATATTATGCAGGTAATCCAGTACCACGCGGCCGCTCTCTTGGCGGGCAATCATTTGTAGCAGAGTCAAACCACGAGCAGAAGGAATAGCGATACGTAAAGCTTCCAGACCTGCGTCTGTAAACCTTACAGCTTTTTCATCAGTAACGCTTACTTGAATTTGTGCGACACTGCGCGCACTTTGCTGCGGCGCAAATACCAATGCGATACTGCAATTATCAGGAATTGGTCGTTTACTGAACATGGGCTCAGGATAGGGAGTGTCGCTAGCCATTAAAATACAGCGCGTATTATCTACTATTACTTGCGTCAGTGCATCTAGCAGGCCGGCCCCAAAACTGGCATCAAAAGCACATAAAACTGAAGAGGTTGCCATGGTTTGGGTGGCAATACTCCAATATCCGGCGGCAGCATTATGCACGGAGTTATGGAAGCGGGTAGGGGAAATCTCCCTGTCTTCAGATGCCAGCATTTCACAGATCGTATGGCAATTAATACCATCCCCATTTGAGAAAGAAAAGACGCTAGGTAGATTTTCACCCTGCAAGCCTGCTTCGCTCATTGCTTCCAGCGAAGTTGCTAATGTCAATTTGACGATATCACTGGCACGCCGACGCTCCGCTGCCGGCAATTGTTCTGACGTAGGAATTACTGTTTTAATGGATTGATAAGGGTGTAGACCAGATAATATTTGGCGGCCACTTCCCCAGTCGTTCAACCCTGGGCCGAGCAACCCTATGCCCTCAATATATGCTGTTAGTTTAGATGCCATTATTT
>JACDEP010000024.1:7017-18746 GCA_013816325.1 Methylotenera sp. | reverse complement strand
GGCTAAGAGCATCACAAAAGCCATCACGCAATATTGGAAAGCCTTGGGTAGTTTTACCATATTCATTTTGTTTCTCCCGGGCCTTCTGGCACATTGCTGCGGCCACGTATTAGGCTAGCAGGATCCCGTTCTGTTTGTTCGCTAAGGCGTCGCAATGAGGCTGCTAATACATTCAGTTCACCCAGTAGTCGCTGCACTTCAGGTAAGCTTTCCGTCGTGAAGCGGCTTACGTCGTGTCCTATCGAATCAACTGTTTGGTTAGCATTGTTGATAGTAACACTTGCTTCTTGACTAGTTTTTTCAATAGCTTCTGCAGTTTGCGAAATCTGGCGAAGGAGGGGTTCAATTTTCCGAGTAGCGCGATCTGTATTGTCAAATGTGCGGGCAGCACTTGTGATGCCTGCATCTATCGTATCTTTACGCGCAGCCACGGTATGGGCAATGGTAGCAATATCTCTGAGAGAGTTTTGTAAAGCTTGTTGATTCTCTTTACTTAGTAACGAATCGATATTGCTAGTGGTATGGTCAAGCTTCTCTAGTACTGTGGTTAATACGGTTTCCAATCGAGTGCTCAGCGATGGCTTGGTACGTATCACCGGGTATTCTTGATCTTCCTTTATACTAAGTGGTAATGCCTCTTTAGTGCTTCCGCCCAGCTCCACATAGGCGATACCTGTTAGCCCTTGCGTTTTCAATACTGCAACTGTGTCTTCTTTAATAGGGGTGCCACGTTCTATTGCAAATAACAGGCGGACGCGGCCGGGGTTGTTTGGATCTAGCAGAATATCTTGTACCTTACCTACATCGACGCCACTATATTTAACCGGCGCATTCAAATTTAGACCAGCTACCGACTCATCTTCGATTGCCAAATATAAATCATACTTTTTCTGAAAGGCGCCGCCAGAAGCAAGCCATAGCACGCCAGCTATGATAGCTGTACTTAGAATGAGTACAAAAATGCCAACTACAGCATAGTTCACTTTGGTGTCGATGATAAGCTCTCAGTCTCGTGATTAATAGATATTGCAAGCGGCTGCTTTTCGAATTTCTGGGCCGCTCTGCCGCGAGGACCCTCGAAAAATTTTTGAACGGCAGGATTGTCGCTTTTAGAAAGCGCCGACATTGAACCGACCCCTTGGACCTTTCCATCTGCTAATACGGCGACACGGTCAGCCACCTGCCACAACAAATCTAAGTCATGCGTAATCATGACTATGGTTAATCCAAACAAATCACGCAATTTAAGCACAAGTTCATCGACGCCTGCCGCACTGCTAGGATCAAGTCCAGCGGTGGGTTCATCTAGAAAAAGTAATTCCGGGTCCAGCGCAATGGCTCGTGCCAGCGCGGCTCGCTTCGTCATGCCACCACTGATTTCAGAAGGGTATTGTGCACCAGCCTCGGGCTTTAGGCCAACCATCGCAAGCTTAGAAGCGGCAATTTCATCAATCAATGCATCTGGCAGTTTAGTGTGCTCACGTAATGGCAATCCAATATTCTCTAAGACTGTAAGTGAGTCAAACAAGCCACCTAGCTGGAACATTACTCCAGTCTTTTGGCGCAATGCAAGGGCTTCCTCTTTATTAATATTGAGTAGATTGACACCAAACAATTTGACCTGCCCAGAGTCAGGCTGATGCAACATTATCATTTCACGCAGCAAGGTTGATTTTCCTGAACCGCTACCCCCAATCAAAGCAAATATCTCGGCTCGTCGTACTTCAAGGCTAATTTCACTATGAACGATTTGATCGCCAAAACGGGTAGATACATCATGTAGTTCAATCACAGCTTCAGCAAGCTGCTCATTATTGATATCGGGATTTTTTGAATCGACAGTTTTTATAGTAGGACTTTGTGTATCAAGCATATTAAATACCAAGCGTGCTAAAACCAATTGAGAAGAGCGCGTCAGCTACTACTACTAAGAAAATGGATTGAACCACGCTACGAGTCGTTTGCTGGCCAACACTTTGCGCGCCACCTGTTGTTCGAAAACCTTGATAGCATCCAACGATAACAATAATCGCTGCAAATACAGGTGCCTTGCCAATGCCAACTAGAAATGAAGTGGTGCTTACCGCATACACAAACCGGTCTAGAAACTCACCAAACCCTACATTAAGCTGGCTGCTAGCCATTATCATACCGCCAAATACACCCAGCACATCCGCAAATACCGTTAGCAATGGCAGTGCAATTATCAGCGCGGCAAACTTGGGTAAAACTAACATTTCTTGAGGAGATATCCCCAGAGTGCGCATAGCATCAATCTCTTCGCTTACCACCATTGTGCCGATTTGTGCCGCATAGGCCGAGCCTGAGCGTCCGGCAATAATAATTGCCGTTATCAAGGGTGCAAATTCACGCAACATAGACAAGCCTATAAGATCAACAACGAATATATTGGCACCATATTGTTTTAATTGATCCGCGCCTTGATAGGCGACGACTACACCAAGCAGGAATGACAGTAGGCCAACAATAAGTAATGCATTAAAACCGGAAGTTTGAATATTACTTAAAATGGCGCGCCAACGAAAACGTGCTGGATGCGCGATGCACCCACTTACAGACACCGCCGTCTCTCCGATGAAAGCCAGGAATTCTTGAGATTGCTCGAAAAGCGCTATCACGCTTTCTCCAACTCTTTCTAGTACAGTTGGATATACATGAATAGGAAGTTGTGGTTGATTGGTCTCATCATCAATTTGGCCCGCAACCACGTCCAACAGTCTTGAAAATTTGGGATTCATGCCCTGTAATGTAACTACAACGGATTCATTGCGCAGCCGGTTTAAAAGCTTATTCAAAACCCACGCCCCGGCGGTATCTAAAGTCTCGATGCCAGAACAGTCTGCAGTGATTTTTGTTTTTTTTATTGAAGCGGTAATTGAATCAAGTTGGCCAATTACAGTGTGAAGTCCAATAGCAGTCCAATTTCCGGACATGTTAAGGCTTTGAGGAGTCGGTTGTGAGATTTCTGCAGATTTCATAAAGTCAAATTCATTACCTTGCAAAGTAAACAAAATCTTTTCAAATGTATGTGCGTAACCGCACACACGAATCAAACACCGCATTTGTGAGTATGTTACTTGTTTATTTAAATCTGTATAGACTAATTATTGATCAATATTATCGGAATAATGAATTGTCTATTACTCCCGTAGTCGTATTCATTCCATTCAAAACTGTTTTAAGGAAATGATATGCACGTAAGCTTTGATGTAGCACAACAAATTATTGATAAAGCCGTAGAAAAGTCCCTAGAGATTGGCGTCAAGTCATGTATCGCAGTATTAGATTCAGGAGGTAATCTTAAAAGCTTTACAAGAATGGATGATGCTTGGGTTGGCAGCATCGATATTGCTATCAAAAAAGCCAAAACGGCATGCTATTTTGCAATGCCATCCGGGGAAATCGGCAAACTATCAGTACCGGGTTCTCCGCTTTACGGTATTGAGCATTCAAATGAGGGGCTAATTACTTTTCCCGGCGGACTGCCAATTGTAGATGATGAAGGGATTCTTATCGGTGCCATAGGTGTGAGTGGTGATACTGTTGAAAATGACCATATCGTGGCCCAAGCGGGTGTTAATGTGGCGGGTGTTTGTGATGTACCGAAACATCCTTGGCGGACATAATTCATTACTCGTTTGGCATCAGTAAGAATGCTTAATGTAAAACAAAGCGACATATACTCCCTTTGCCCTCAACTGGTTGTGGTCGTACTAGGTTGATATTTCGAACTAAACTTTAAAGCAGGCATTAATAAACAGGTATTAATAAAATATGAAAAAAGGTTTACACATTCGTAAGCCTTTTTTTGTATACGAAAAATTTGCATATCTACACGTATCTACATAGGTTATTTTATTCTTCCTGAGGTCGCTCACTACCTAATTGCTCTTGTATTTTTTGGATCATGTCGGCCTCGCTACGAACCAAGAAAAAAGTGCCGTCATCATGAGAGCGCTCATTAAGAACCTGGCATTTTGCATAGATCTCTCCACGAAGTTGTTGTGCGGACCAAGGAAGAAAAATCTCAGTTTCAACCAAATCTTGTTGAAAGAATTCAATGATCTTCTGGTGTAACTTTGCAACATCATCCGACCGGCGAGCACTCATTACCACGCAACCCGGATATTTAATTCGTAAAGTCGCTTCGCATTGAGCTTGCTCGCTAGCGTCACCAACGTGGTCGATTTTATTAAAGACTAGGATACGCGATATGACATCGGCACCAATTTCTTGTAGTACTTCATCGGTTACTTCTAATTGGCGGACAAATCCAGAGTCACTGGCATCTATGACATGTAGTAATAAAGAGGCATCCAGTGCTTCGTCAAGTGTAGATTTGAATGAGGCAACCAGTCCGTGAGGGAGATTCTTAATAAAGCCCACAGTGTCGCTAATAAGTACGCGTGGCACGCTTTCCGGGTAAAGCGCTCGAACTGTAGTATCAAGTGTAGCAAAGAGTTTATTTGCGACCAGTACTTCACTTCCGGTAAGCGCTCGCATCAATGTGGATTTACCGGCATTTGTGTAGCCAACTAATGCCACCGCAGCATGGCCTTTGCGTTCTTGCCGACGGGCGCGTTGCGTTTTGCGCTCAGCATCCATTGCAACTATTTCTAGTTGCAGTTCAGCAATACGGTCACGGATTTTGCGTCTGTCCAGCTCGGTTTGCGATTCGCCAGCCCCACGGCCACCTTCACCGCTACGCTGACGCCCTTGAGGGCCGGCAAGTTTTGCTGCTTCACGCAGGCGTGGCGCCATATAGCCCAGACGAGCGATTTCTACTTGGGCGCGTGCTGCACGAGAGCGCGCGTTACGGTGAAAGATTTCCAGAATCACCATAGTGCGGTCCATTACCTCGCAGCCGACTTCAATCTCTAGGTTGCGTGCCTGTGATGGCGATATCTCATGGTCAACCAATAAGGCCTCGATTTCATCAAGTCCGGATTCGTTAGCACCTGACTCCCCGTTAACGAAGTCGCGTATTTCTTGCCGCTTACCAGCGCCAAGATAGGCACGCATGTCGAAGCCCATACGTTTCTGAACGAAGGTTCTAATTACTTGGTAACCCAATGTTTTTGCCAGCTCGCGTAACTCTGTCAAAGATGCCTCGAACTCAAGGTCATTTACGCTGGGTAGCTGAACAGCAGCGACGATGGCGTATTTTGGGTTCTGTATAACTTCTTTATGCATTGATGATCTTGTGTCTTAATTTACCGGAATCAGATAATACCTGAAAAGGCATAGCTGCCAGATTTTAGTATGCATTGGCAATAAGAAATTAGCTATGGTTGGCGAAGCTAATGGTTTAGTCTAAAAGGACTATTGCTTGCCCAGTTAAGTGCTACTAGTATGAAGTGCGCTCTCTAGTTTATAGCGAGTTAAATTCTCATAAGCGCAATTTGTAATAATAAGATTTGTTTCTCTAAAAAGTGACAGGATGATGCGTTCTATAAACCAGCGCAATGTTTAGTAGAGCATTCTTAATGTAATACAGAACATCACTGGCAATATCAAAGTAATCTCTCTTGCCAGAAGCGCCCACATCAGTGATGTTACTATCAGGTCTAGGGCTGTTCGGCTTTATTCACCATGGTAAAAGTGTAAACGAACATAACGAAGTCTTATGTTTCAATAGTGTTTAATTACCTAACAAGTAAAGGCAAGTATGCAAATATCTGAAATAGCTTTGGAATCTAGGCTGAATGCGTTGGTCAACAACGATCTTTTTAGTGCATTCTGGGATGCAGTTGACTTTTTTAAAACTAAAGACTTGGTACTTTTTTATGATACCAATAAAAATGAAGATGCAATTACAGCTTATACTAGGGAGCAGTTCATTTCCTCACCCGGCGTCCCAGACTCATTGAAAACGAAGTTTAAACAACCAGCGACAGAAACTGCAGAAAGTATTGAAAATAGTGATGCGGCATTTTGGTTACTGGCCGCTTTTAACGGCGGTGAACTTGCAAGCGCAGCCATCAATGTTAACTTAATGGCACCTAGTGAAGATGTATAATCAACATAGACCAACTCAATATTCACTCTAGCAAAGGCTTAAAAATGTATTCGATTCTCGGATTACTTATTCTTATTTTAGATATATTTGCAATTATCAAAATCGTTCAGTCGTCTGCCTCGGGAACTGAAAAAATATTATGGATTCTTGCTGTTCTGATTTTCCCAGTGGTAGGCATGATTGTCTGGTTTTTCGCTGGGCCAGGTGGCAAAAGGATATAAATTACTCCCGTTTCATGCATGCCATTAGTTATTCAGAGCTGACCGCCGTAGACCCGCTGTAATTTCATAGGAATAAACTCGGGCGGCATGGTTAAAAATCTGTGAGGTGATCATCAGCTCATCTGCCTTTGTTTTTTCTATAAATGCTGATATTTCACCCGATATTTTTGCTGCCGCGCCTATTGCTGAGCAAGACAATACCTGGTTCAATAATGCTCTTTCCGGAGCACCAATGTGATCCTAGAAATCGGCAATTGGCGGCTGTAGTTTGGAAGGGCGTCCACTCCTCATATTGATGAATGCCTGTTGCATGGAGGAAGCTAAAAAGTGTGCTTCATCATCCGTATCAGCAGCGAATACATTAAAGCCTAGCATGACATAAGGCTCTGCTTGGTGTGCTGAAGGTTGGAATGTTTCGCGGTAAATTTCTATCGCCTGCATCATTTGCGCCGGTGCAAAATGAGAGGCGAATGCGTAGGGTAGGCCTAGCGCTGCAGCTAACTGGGCACCGAAAAGACTTGAACCTAAGATCCAGATGGGGACATTCAACCCATAGCCCGGTATAGCCTTCACTGCATTTTTAGAATCAGTCGAGAAATAATCAATAAGCTCGATGACATCCTGCGGGAAAGTGTCTTCAGCGATTAAATTACGTCGCAAAGCACGCGCTGTTAATTGGTCTGAACCTGGTGCTCTTCCAAGCCCTAAATCAATGCGCCCTGGAAATAACGATGCTAAAGTGCCGAACTGTTCCGCAATGACTAATGGCGAGTGATTAGGCAGCATGATGCCGTCCCAAGCGGATGGTAGATGTACCTGCTGCTACATGACCTATCAGTACTGAAGTAGCAGCACTGGCGATGCCAGGCATGCCATGATGCTCCGCTAGCCAATAACGATGGTAACCCCAGTCCTCCACATGCTGCGCAAGGTCCAAAGTGTTCTTGAAAGACTGTGAAGCATCGCTTCCTTCTGCAATGGGCGAAAGATCCAGAACAGAGAAAAGTGGCATAACATTATCTTTAGTGCGGACCATCTTTATCTCCTAAGAAAATATTGGGCGCAAAGGCTCATTTCACCCTCTGCTACAGTGCGGGCGTTTATAGATTGGATTGCTGAATTGTTTGATAAAAGTGATTTGGTTCCAGTAAAGTCTGCATTGCCTTCTCGCAATTGAATAGCTAAATCGAGTTTGAAATCCTGAATGTCAGGTTAATCCTGGGGCTCATGGGTACTTTTGATTTGGCGATTCTATGCTCCCACTTATCCTGGAATGCGCCTTTCATGAGTAGATAGGAGCCGTTTTCGAGCAACACGCGGAATTTTTCTGTGTGGTCGCTTTTGCGTCGCAAATCAAAATAACGTTCCTGGCCAAAGCTTACTGAGGCCACATATTGATTCCTCCCCGGCACTGCATCTCTGTCACTATGCCAGGCCACAGAGTCATTTTGATCTCGTATAAATTCAATAGCACGCTGTTGAAAGAGATACGGGACAAAGCTTCCACTTTAGCTTTGATTTCTAATAGTTCAGGCGTCCATGGCTGCGGTGTTAAGCCTTCACCGTTTATAGAGTAGTCTATATTGGCATTACCGTACCAGGAATATAACCTTGGAGTTAGTATTTCCTTTCCATACATCACCGTAGAGAGTTGAGACCACGGTGCCCCTCTAAGGAATGTAGCTAAATATCGCTCACTATCCGCTTGGTGAAACACATGAGGTCGGTAATCAAAAGTGTCGCTTGATACTTCCGATGCTTCACCCAGCGCTTGCAATAAATTAAGTTGCTTCATGGACCATCGGTATTTAAAGAGTATGTGACTTTGAATCTTGCATGACTAGCTCAATGTCTAATGAAGCTTGCGCTTTAGCTAATAACATTAAACGTCTGCTTTATAACCTCGTTTACAAACGATGTTCTTTTGTTTGACTAACTCGTCCAAGAAGTGTGCAATATCCCATTCGCAACCCCTACAGCCTGATAGCGCGCCAGTCGCTCTGGAAATTGCATCTATATCCATACCGCTTTCGAACATATTTTGGATATTGCTTCGTCTGGTACCACTGCAAGGGCACATGATTTCATCTGCAAGGTTGGCATTAAGCGTGGTCATAAAAATTTTTCAGATCGATCAGATTGATGATGTACGTAACTACTTTTAACGAGATAACTGAATAACGAAAAGAGCGATATTTCCATTATATTGGTTTAATGAGGTTTTCTATGCTCCTTAATATAATCGTAACCTTTACGAGTAACCGCCCAACCTAATCCTAAAGTTAATGTAATCAGGCCCACTTTAAGAAGTTTTCTTAATCCCGTCATATTTTCTTCTGTATAAGGTTTAACCGCAACCGTCTTAAGTACGTCTTCTAATTCCTCTGGTAATTTATCCATAAAGTATCCCATATTCCTTAGTACTCGTTATGCTAATGTATATACCTGCAGGCTGAGGCCAACGCAAACGGCCGCTCTTACGCCAACAGGTTCTTATTTCAACAGTTTAAAGATTAAGCATCTGTACGCTTTCTAACATTTGTATGATGTTGCTTACTAATTTTGCAAAGTTAGTTCCAGTTCAACCAGCTCTTAGCCATAGTTATGAACTGCTTTTTACACGAAAAGTTAAGTTAGACAAAAGCAATTAGATTGAAAATGTTAATTTGTGAGCAATTGTAAGATGAATAGATTCTTACTTACATATCAGCAATTTCTGTATGTTTCCCTTTAGGAGAGTACGTTGTAATGAGGGCTAGTAACTAAATATTAGGAGTAAATTATGAAAGCGCAATCAACTAAAAGTTCTTCTTCTGATGCACCTAAAAGTCCTGCTAAAAAATCCTCTTCATCAAAGAGCTCTTCTAGCAAATCAAAAAGTGCACCTAGTAAAACTAGCAAATAGTTAACGAGCGGAAATTGTCGATCAAATAAATTGGTTTGATCGATAGTGGTCAATAAGGCAATGAATCTGAGAGATTGATTGCCTTATTTTTTGGAATTATACGACCGTCGTTGAAAGCATCACAAAGTTCCAAGGCTATCAGCCAGTAAGCAGATTGACGGTAAGAAAATTGACTTCGTATTATCTCTTGGAGATAACATCGGCTGATCGCAAACATTCAGCAATGTCAGCTAATCGGTAAGGTTTAATTAAGAAATTAAACTCATCAATATTGGCATGCTCGTTTTTAAGAGCCGGCAAGGGGTAACCGGAAGCTAATATTATTTTGATATCCGGATTGAACTGGCGTACTTCATGCGCAAGTTCCATACCGTTCATACCACCAGGCATCAGAATATCAGTGAATAAGACATTGACGCCTTCTGTGTGCCATAACCTCTCCATTGCCTCCTCGGCACTGGTTGCAGTGATTACAGTGTATCCCATGCTTTTGAAGACCTCAGAGGCTACCAGCAGAATGTCAGGTTCATCATCCACTAACAGTGCTTTTAAATCACTTTTATATGGCAAGCTTTCGACAGTACTACCGTTTCCATACACAGGAAGATATAAAGATATCGTCGAACCTTTCCCCACTTTGGTGTCAATGCAGATATCACCTTCAGATTGCTTAATAAAACCGTAGACTTGGCTTAAGCCTAGGCCAGTGCCTTTGCCTACTTCTTTAGTAGTGAAGAAAGGCTCCAATACTTGGGGTAGGGCTTCTGAGCTGATACCCGTGCCATTATCTTTTACGCTTACCTTGATATAGCTCCCCTCAGGTAATGACCCGACCTCATGTTGGGCCAACTTCACTTCTTCAGTCACCAGCTTAACGGTACCCCCTTGCGGCATAGCATCCTTAGCATTCATGATGAGATTCAACAAAGATGCTTCAAATCCAGTGGCATCGACCTTAACAGAGGAGACCTCCGGACTTAAGTCTATCAACAGTTCAATAGAAGAGTTTCCGACCTTGCTCAGCATAGGCTCAAAACTATTGATTAATTTATTAATATTATGCATCTCAGCTTTTAATGGCTGTTGCCGGGCAAAACTTAATAACTGTTGGGTAAGGGTAGCGCCCCTCGTGATGGCTCTTTTCATGCTATCCAGCATCTTTACCTGTCTGGCATCCATAGGGCTTAAGCTAAAAACTTCTAAACCGCTAGATAGCACGGATAACAGGTTATTGAAGTCATGGGCGATGCCGCCAGTGAGCTTACCAATAGCATCCATTTTTTGTGATTGAAACAAAGCCGCGTTCGCTTTTGCCAATGCCTCTTCAGCTCTGAACTTCTCAGTGATGTCACGAGTGATTTTGGCAAAGCCAATTAATTCTTTATCGTCATTGTGGATGGCATCGATAATGACATGGGCCCTAAATTTTGTACCGTCTTTTCGTATGCGCCAGCCTTCTTGTTCATAGCGACCTTCGGCCCTAGCAATGTCTAGTGCGCGGCCAGGTAAGCCGGCAGCGACGTCTTCAGGCGTTAAGAGTTGGCTGTAATGCTTGCCTACGATGTCATCGGCGGTATAACCTTTTATTCTTTCCGCACCCTGATTCCAATTACTCACTATGCCAGTAGGCGAGAGCATGTAGATTGCGTAATCAGTAACGCCTTGAACCAAGTAGCGAAAACGTTCTTCGCTTTCAAACAATTCATCCTGAGCTTTTTTGCGCTCTGTAATATCTCGAGTAATCTTGGCATAACCAATTAAATTGTGGCCATCGTCATAAATCGCATCCACTATCGCGTTGGCCCAAAAACGCGTTCCATCTTTTTTAACGCGCCATCCTTCAGCTTCATATCGCCCGACTTTGGCGGCTTCTGCAAGTATGGCCCATGGTAATTTGTTCGCTAAGTCTTCAGGTGTGAAGAAAGTGGAAAAATGTTTACCGATGATTTCATCGTGTAAATAACCTTCAAAACGTTGAGCACCCGCGTTCCAACTGCTAATGTTGCCGTCAGTGTCAAGAAGGTAAATGGCATAGTCGCTAATCGAACTAACTAGAAGCTCGAATCGTTTATCGGAGTTTAGAATGGGGTTAAATTGTTGCTTAGAGGTGACCAACTTCGATGACATTGTTCGCACTACCTCAATCTTGTGTACTATCATTAATGAATGAATCTGTGGACTGTTTATACATTTACATACAAACATAATTTTTTACAGTTTGTAATACTACAATAAATGTAACTAAATTTTTTATTACCCTTGTGATTTTTTCTATGCTGTTAATTTCGTATTTATGGATTTAGTTAGCATGGTGTAGCTATACTTTAGGACTATTAAAACGTTTTGATAGGGATTTACTAACTAGGTAATAAATCCATGTGATGCTGCAATTGCTTGCAGCGACTAACATTACGCCTTAAATCGTCGATTTGCCTCATCAATATCAAACTTACCATGGGCGGCAAATATTTTTTGCTGACGGCCTCATAAGATTTTAGTAATACTTGGCTTACCGATTCAATTTCTTTAATCAACTTAAATTGATCATTGCATAAAACTGCGC